>DAIRCT010000058.1:0-19892 GCA_036796535.1 Ignavibacteriaceae bacterium | reverse complement strand
CAAATTTTAAATTATTAACAATCTTAACAAACCCTGTTTCTCAAAGAAACCGGGTCTGTTTTTCATTCTTCCGCAAATAAAATAGTATTGATCATTTATTGACTATAACCAAAACTACTTTTAATTTCATTTCAAAATTTTATTATCCTTCTAAAATATTCAGGAGCGCAAAATGGCAGAATCAAAACTTAGTGGTGAAGTTTATTATCCATCCAAAGAAATTGTTGAATATGCCCATGCTAAATGCGAAGAGCTTTATCATTCAGCTAATAAAGATTATTTAGGATTTTGGGAAAAAGAAGCCGAAAATCTTCATTGGTTTTCAAAATGGGATAAAGTATTGGATGACTCTAATAAGCCTTTTTTCAAATGGTTTACAAATGCAAAAACTAATATTGCTTATAACTGTTTGGATGTTCATGTAAAAACAGCAAGGCGCAATAAGTTAGCTCTTATTTGGGAAGGAGAAAATGGTGAGTTCAGATCTTACTCTTACTTTAAATTACACAGAGAAACATGTCGGTTTGCAAATGTTTTAAAAAGTCTTGGTGTTAAAAAAGGAGATCGTGTTACATTATATATGGGCAGGATTCCTGAACTTGTAATGGGAATGTTAGCTTGCGCAAGAATCGGTGCAATTCATTCTGTAGTGTATGGAGGATTTTCTGTTGAAGCTCTTCACGAAAGACTTGAGGATAGTCAATCGAAAGTATTGATTGTTGCTGATGGTGCTTTTCAGAGAGGGAAAATTGTTGAACTGAAAAAAATTGCTGATGAAGCTCTGCAGAGAGCCGCTACAGTTGAAAGTGTGCTAGTGGTTAAAAGAACCGGTCATCAAATTAATATGGAATTCGGACGTGATATGTGGTTTCACGAATTGATAAATCTTCCAATCGCCAACAGTAATGATTGCCTTGAAATTGTTGATGCCGAAGATCCTTTATTTATGCTTTATACTTCAGGAACAACAGGCAAACCTAAAGCAATAGTGCATACCCACGGCGGATATATGGTCGGCACCTATAGCACACTTAAATATGTTTTTGATATTCACGAAGAGGATAGATATTGGTGCGCCGCAGATCCAGGATGGATAACCGGACATAGCTATATTGTTTACGGTCCGTTGTTAAACGGAGCTACATCCTTTATGTATGAGGGTGCACCAACTTATCCTTATCCTCATCGCTGGTGGCAGATGATTGAGAAGTACGGAATAAATATTTTATATACTGCTCCGACTGCAATCCGCGGATTAATGAGATACGGTGATGCCTGGCCTAATCGTTATAATTTATCTTCATTAAGATTACTTGGCAGCGTTGGTGAGCCGATTAATCCTGAAGCATGGAAATGGTATTTTCGTGTGATTGGAAAAGAGAGATGTCCGATAATGGATACCTGGTGGCAAACCGAAACGGGCATGTTTATGATTACACCTGTTCCGTGCACACCATTGAAACCCGGTTCGGGTACAAAACCTTTTCCTGGACTAATAATGGATGTTGTTGATGAAGAAGGGAATAGTACAAAACCAAATGAAGAAGGTTATCTTGTTATTAAAAATCCCTGGCCGGCTATGTTGAGAACAATATGGAACGATCCTGACAGATATGTTAACCAATACTGGAGTAAATATCCCGGAATGTATATGACGGGCGACTCGGCAAAAAAGGATGAAGACGGATATTTTTGGGTCATAGGAAGAGTTGATGATGTAATTAAAGTTTCCGGATACAGACTTGGTACTGCAGAAATCGAAAGCGCTTTGGTAAGTCATCAATCGGTTGCAGAAGCCGCTGCTATTGGATTGCCGCACGAGGTTAAAGGAAATGCAATTCATTGTTATGTAATTCTTAGAACAGGTTATGAAAAATCAGATAAGTTGATTGAGGAACTAAGACAGCATGTTGGACACGAGGTTGGACCTATTGCAAAACCGGAAAGTATTGAAATAGTTGATTCATTACCTAAAACTCGCAGTGGAAAAATTATGAGAAGAGTTCTGAAAGCACGTGCCCTTGGTGTTGATCCCGGGAATTTAAGTACTTTGGAAGAATAACAAATAGATAAATTTTTTTAATAAAAATCCCGAAAAGCAATTTCGGGATTTTAATTATGTGGACGCTCAGGGATTCTTCCAATGGAACGCCAATGGCAGAACCCCGGACTCTTCCAATTATATCGGAGTGCTCTGAGATAATTGTATTAAATATTCAATTGCAAATCTAGATCTCTTAAATGATTTTAATTTGAGTTCAAGTCTGCAGTCTTCAGTTTTAGTATGTCAAGAATGGGAAATGACTAATTCCCAGTCTCCTTTTCCTTTAGTGTATTTGTTTCTGTTTTGGTTGTGTTTGTCAATTCTATCAATCAGATTGTTTGTGTGATCGATGTAGTAGATATCAGACTTTAAAGAATGGATTATGTAAACGAAGTAATTCATAAAAGAAAATCCCGATTATCCGCATAGGCGTCAACTTAAGAATTTGTGGGATTGAAAGGAATTTGTTAATCCTCTACGAGGATTTGTCAATGCAAAATAGAATTTTTTTACAATAATTTGGCCTCTACGAGGTCTAAAAACATCGTAGATGTTTAATTATTGTAGGATAAATAAACCCGACAAATATGGTATCCTCGTAGAGGATAAATAAATAATTTTAGTACGTTAAAGTCACAGAATAAAAGAAGTTTAATTTTCCGGGAAAAAAATTAAGTTGACATCTATGCGAATATTCGGGATTACTGATTGTGGGCGCTCAGGGATTCTTCCAAGGGAATACCAATGGCAGAACCCCGAATTGGGAATTAGTTAAGAAATTTTTTTGAATAAATAAGACAAGTATTTACAAGGAGTACAAAATAAAAAATCCCGAAAAGCAATTTCGGGATTTTAAATATGTGGGCGCTCAGGGATTCGAACCCCGGACCCTCTGCTTGTAAGGCAGATGCTCTGAACCAACTGAGCTAAGCGCCCAAAGATCATTTCAAAATTTGGTGGACAAATATGTGGTTTTTCCAAAATAAAACCAAACTAATTTATTTTTTAGAGCGAGCGACGGGGATCGAACCCGCGACATCCAGCTTGGGAAGCTGACACTCTACCAACTGAGTTACGCTCGCAATAAAATTTTTTTTCTGTGTAAATCTAAAGTTTTAGTGATGGTTTGTCAATGATAACCAGCTAATAACAAATGATTCTTCCTTAACCCGGTTGATGATTCGGCCAACATCAATCATTTTTAAATAAATGCTGACTTAACTAATTCAATTTGTTCCTGAGTAGTAATTTTAGCTGAACCATTTGCGGGACTTGCGCTTTCATTCCTGCTTTTACAAATTAATGTTTGACTAGGAGTTAATAATTCTGAAATTCTTCCTGAAAGGAAAGTCCATGCACCCATATTTCTTGGTTCTTCCTGCACCCATAAAATTTTTTTTGCATTTTTATATCTTTTAAATATTGATGCTAATTTATTTTTTTCGAATGGATAGTATTGCTCTATTCTGATTATAGCAGCATCTGTTAAATTATTCTTCTCTCTGAACTTTAATAAATCATAATATACTTTTCCGCTTGTTAGAAGAAGTCTTTCTATTTTATCATGATTTTGTATAGAATTGTCATCAAGAAATTCTTCAAACTTTCCGTTTAAAAAATTCTCTTTTGGTGATCTTGCTTCTGGTAACCTCAACAGACTTTTAGGTGTCATTATTATCAATGGCTTTTGCATTGAATATTTAATTTGTCTTCGTAAAAGATGAAAATACTGAGATGGAGTTGTTACATTACAAACCTGCATATTATCTTCTGCGCAGAGTATTAAAAATCTTTCAAGGCGTGCGCTTGAGTGCTCAGGTCCTTGTCCTTCATAACCATGCGGCAAAAGCATAACAATGCTATTAGCTAGATTCCATTTTTCTTTAGAGGCAACAATAAAATTATCAATAATTATCTGCGCACCATTTGCAAAATCACCAAATTGTGCCTCCCAAATTACAAGTGCCAATGGATCGGCGGTACTGTAACCATATTCAAATCCAAGCACAGCAGCTTCTGAAAGTGAACTATCAAGTGCTTCCAATCTTGCCTGATTTTCTGATAAATGATTCAATGGAAAATATTCAGTGCCGTTGGAAATATCTGTCAACGCAAGATGTCTTTGACTAAAAGTTCCACGAACACTATCCTGACCACTTAATCTTACAGGAGTTCCTTCCAATAAAAGACTACCGAATGCAATTGATTCTGCCAAAGCCCAGTCTGCTTGCTCGCTACCATCAATTAATTTTTTTCTTTTCTCCAAAAACTTTTCCAGTTTTGGATGTCCATTAAAACCAACGGGTAAAGTTGCTAATGCATTAACTACTAATCTTAAAGTTTGCTCGGTTATTGCAGTATTTTCTTCTTTGTGAAAAGACTGCAATTCTTTTTTAGTAACAGCTAAAGGAGCTTCATTTGCAAAAGTGACACTTTTTAATTTTGTTGTCTCAAAAGATTTTGTCAATAGTTTACTGAACGAATCCTGAATTTCATTTACTTCTTTTTCAGTAACAATTCCTTCACTAATTAATTTATCCTCGTAAATCTTTCTTACTGAAGGATGAGCTTTTATTTTATCATACAAAATTGGTTGAGTAAAACCGGGTTCATCACCTTCGTTGTGTCCATGTCTTCTGTAACCAAACAAATCAATTACAACATCTTTCTTAAATATTAAGCGGAACTCAAATGCTAATTTAGTAACCCACAGCGCTGCTTCGGGATCATCGCCATTAACATGAAAAATAGGTGCCTGAATCATTTTTGCAACGTCTGTAGCGTAGGTTGTTGATCTGGAATCTTCCGGAGTTGTTGTAAATCCAATTTGATTATTTACAATAATGTGTATTGTACCACCAGTTCGATAGCCGCTTAACTGTGAAAGATTCAAAGTTTCAGCTACAACTCCTTGTCCCGCAAAAGCTGCATCTCCGTGAATCAAAATCGGCATAACTTTTTGATGAGCTTTACTATCATTCATACGTGTTTGCTTGGCTCTGACGATCCCTTCAACAACAGGATCTACCCACTCAAGATGACTTGGATTTGAAGCAACAGAAACTGTAACTGCAGTGCCGCTTTTAGTTAAATATTTTCCGGTTGCTCCAAGATGATATTTCACATCTCCTGAACCTTGAATTGAATTAGGGTCTTTTATATCCTCAAATTCATTGAATATTGATTCATAAGATTTACCGATGATATTGGTCAAAACATTTAATCTGCCTCTGTGAGACATTCCTAAAACGATCTCGGAAATTCCATTATCCGCAGATTCATTAAGGATTTTATCAAGAACAGGAATTAATGTTTCAGATCCTTCCAGAGAAAATCTTTTATGCCCGATAAATTTTGTATGTACAAAGTGTTCAAACGATTCAGCTTTAATAAGATTTTTAAGAATTGATTTTTTTGTTTCATTGTCAAAATCAGGGGTATTTTTATTCGGTTCCATTGTACTTTGCAACCAAACTTTTTCGGCAGGATTTTGAATATGCATATATTCAACACCGATTTTTTCACAATAAGTTTTATGAAGAATATTCAGGACTTCACGAAGAGTTGCAGTTTTTAAAGCACCAAATCCACCTGTAATAAATTCTCTATCAAGATCCCAAACAGTTAAATTAAACGATGATGGATCGAGCTCGGGATGGTATACTGAACGTGTGCCTAATGGATCGAGTTCAGCTAAGAGATGACCGCGAACTCTGTACATATTTATTAGTTGAAGTACTTTTGCCTGCTTTACTATCTCATCAGTTGATGATGATTTATTGTATCCACCGGGTTGATAATCGGATTCCCATTGAAGGGGTCGGGAAGGAATTTTTAAAGTGGAAAATATCTCTTCGTAAAATCCATCCTTGCCTAAAAGCAACTCATTTATCTCATGCAAAAACATTCCGGATTCAGCACCCTGAATAATTCTATGATCGTATGTGCTGCTGATATTCATTACTTTACTAATTCCCAGTGATGATATGGTTGTAGGAGACATTGCCTGATATTCTGCATTATACTGAATTGCGCCTGTTGCAATAATTGCGCCCTGTCCAATCATCAAACGGGGGACGGATGAAACTGTACCCAAAGTTCCTGGATTAGTAAGAGTAATTGTTGTACCTAAAAATTCAGATGGATCAATAGTGCCTTTTCTTGATCGCGAAACAATATCTTCATAAGCTAACCAGAATTCTTTAAAATTAAGTTTGTTTGCTGCCTTGATGTTTGGAACAAGCAAAGATCTTGTTCCATCTTTTCTTTCAATATCAATTGCTAAACCAAGATTAACATTTTTTCTTATGATAATATTTGGCTTTCCATCTATAATGGTAAAACCATTATTCATTGCAGGCACCTTAGAAATTGCTTTTAATATTGCCCAGCTGATTAAATGAGTAAAAGAAATTTTTCCTTCTTTTTTCTTCTGCAAATATTGATTGATTATTATTCTGTTTTCCTCAAGTAGTTTTACTGCAATCGTGCGTTGTGATGTTGCAACCGGAATCGTTAAACTTGCAGTCATATTATCAAGAATGCGCTGTGAACTTCCGGCAATTATTTTTACTTCATCGTCTGCAGTTGGTTTTGGCATTTCAATATTTTTAGAAAGAGTTAAATAGGATAAATTTTCATCTCCGTTATTCGATTTATTTTTGCCCTCAACTGTATTGAAAAAATTCTTCCATTGTTCCGGAACTGCCTCGGGTTTTTGTTCATACTGTTTATAAAGCGATTCAGCAAACCAGGCATTGGCTCCAAATTTTTCTAATTCTTCTTTTTGTCTTTTAGATATTTTTTCTTGTTTCATTTTCTTGCTTTATTTTTACACTAAGTTTATTAGTAATGATTTTATTCTGTTAGCGATTAGTTATTTACTTATGTTACGCACATTTGATAAAAACCTTCGAGGTTTTCTGAAATAATTAAGAATTTTTCTATTATTTTAACAACATTATTGGCCAAACCTCGAAGGTTTCACAGATTTGCGTAAGGTGAATTATTTAGTTCTATAATATGCTTATCGGAATCTGTAGCTAAATATATAAAAAACTGAAAGAAAATCTATGCAAGAAAACAACGATCTGAGGAGTCTTCGTAAAAACTATGAGTTGGATCAACTTTTAGAAAGTAATATTGATAAGGATCCATTTGTACAATTTGCAAAGTGGTTTGAAGTTGTAATTAAGGAAAAATTATTGGAACCTAATGCAATGATTTTAGCTACGGCAACAAAAAATGGTATTCCCTCTGTCAGAGCAGTTTTACTTAAAGAATTTGATAATACAGGATTTAAATTTTATACAAATTATAAAAGTAGAAAAGGAATAGAAATTGCCGAAAACCCATTTGCATCTGCTCTTTTTCTCTGGCTTGAATTAGAAAGACAAATAAGAATTGAAGGTAAGATTGTAAAACTTTCAAGGAAAGAATCTTTGGAATATTTTAACTTACGTCCGCTTAAAAGTAGATATGGAGCTTTGGCATCAAATCAGAGTGAGATTACAAATGATAGAAAAACTTTGGAGCAGAGATTTAATGAATTACAAAAAAAATATGGGGATAATCCACCAATGCCCGGCAGTTGGGGTGGTTATAAATTGATTCCAAATAAATTTGAGTTTTGGCAGGGAAGAAGAGATAGACTACATGACAGAATTTGTTATGAAAAATCAAGATCCGGATGGAAGATTTATAGATTGCAACCTTAAAATCTAAATCTTTGTCTTAAAAATTTTGAATTATCAATTATTGTTCGTGTAAGTATGGTAATGATTGTTATGGCTCCTCCTATCATTGCATAAAATGATGGCACTTCACCGTATCCGATTAATACCCAAACAGGATTTAACACCGGTTCAAACATAGAAATGATTGATGCTTCAACGGCAAGAATTCGTTTCAATCCATAACTGAAAAGCGCATAAGCAAGTGCTATTTGAAAAACACCGAGAAATGTTACCATCCAAAGATCATTGAATGATAATGGTTTCATATCAAATAAAAATGGTATGCAAATTAATGAAACCAAAATGTTTCCATAAAAAATAGAACTCTGCTGATATTCACTCCCGTTTTTTCTCATCCCTAAAAAGAATGCTGCAAAACAAAGTCCAGCAAACAATGCAACAATATTCCCGATCAAGTGTCCGGGTGAAAGCTCGCCTAAAAAGAAAAATATCATGCCTAAAAAACAAATTGCAATTGTAATAGCATTTATTTTTTCTAATTTGGTCTTGTTAATAATCGGCTCAAATATCAGAACATAAATTGGTGCGGTTGATTGAAGAAATATTGCATTTGCGGCGGTAGTTGTTTTAGTTGCAATTACAAATGTTGTAAGAACGGCGGCATAAAATCCTGCATTAAGAAATGTGAATCCATTAACAACCAATAATCGTTTTCTGAAAATAATTGCAAAAACAATTGCAGCAATCAGACATCTGAAAAATGATAATTGCATTGCATTTAACGATATCAACTTAATTAAGAGTCCGCCCGAGCTCCATAAGATTGCTGTTACAAAAACAGCTAAAATCCCTTTATTATGTTCTGTAATATTTTGCACTTTATTTAATTAGTGAAATTCGTGAAAATTAGTGGCAGTAAATTTAGCCACAAATTATCACTAATTTAACACGAATTTTACTTTAACTATAATTAAATTATAACAAGAATTAAATAAATTTTATGAGTTCAAAGCATAATTTTATAGAGCATACAGCCGATATAGCATTTGATGTAACTGCTAATACAATTGAAGAATTATTTATTGAATCTGCAAGAGCTTGGAGGATTGCCGTGGTCGGTGATGTTTCAGGTAAAGCGTTATCCAATAAAGAATTTAATTTAACAGCCGAGAGTCTTGAGGAATTACTTGTTAACTTTTTAAATGAATTAAATTTCTATCTTCTAAATAAAAAGTGGCTTGCTGTTATTTTTAACAAACTGATAATTGATAAAACAAATTTTTTATTAAGTGCAAACATTGCCGGTTTTCAAATAGATGATTCAATAGAAATTAAAGAAGAAATTAAATCAGTTACTTATCATCAAATGGATATTGTAAACGTTGATAATATATATTCAACTCGAGTTGTTCTTGATATTTAGAGAAATTTATTATGATTATTGGTGGTATAGAGTTAAACAGAATTGGCGATAATCTTTGGGAAATACCAAAGACGGGAAAGATGCGTGTTCCCGGTCGTGTTTACATTTCACAAAAAATGCTTGAAGCTCAATTATCTGAAGATGATGCATTAAAACAAGTTGTTAATGTTGCTCATTTGCCAGGTATTGAAAAATACAGTCTTGCAATGCCGGATATTCATTGGGGATATGGATTTCCGATTGGTGGAGTTGCTGCAACTAATTTAGATGGAGGTGTTATATCTCCTGGTGGTGTTGGCTATGATATTAATTGTGGTGTACGTTTAGCAACCACATCCTTGAAGTTTGAAGATATAAATAATAAAATACAAAATCTGATAAGTAAATTATTTCAAAATATTCCAACCGGAGTTGGCGCAAGCGGTGCTATCAAAAAGCTTTCTAAAGCTGATCTTAAAAATGTTTTACTTAAAGGATCAATATGGGCTTTAGAAAATAATCTTGGTAATCAGAATGATATAGTTTTTACAGAAGAGAATGGAACTTTACAAGGAGCAGACTTTAGTATTATCAGTGAAAGAGCATTAGAGCGAGGCGCTGATCAACTCGGTACTCTTGGTTCAGGTAATCATTTTTTAGAAGTTGATGTTGTTGATGAAATTTATGATCAATTTGCTGCTGATATTTTGGGATTATTTATAAATCAGATTGTTGTTCAGATTCATACCGGTTCGCGTGGATTAGGTTATCAGATTTGTGATGATTTTCTGAAAGTACTGCAATCAGCAAGTAAAAAATATGGATTTGATCTTCCTGATAAACAGCTTGCATGCGCGCCAATTAAATCGCAGGAAGGACAGGATTACCTGGCAGCGATGAAAGCAGCTGCAAATTTTGCATGGAATAACAGGCAGGTAATTATGCATCTTGCCAGAAAAAGTTTTTTGGATACTTTTAACATTTCAATTCACGATCTGAACTTTAATCTGGTTTATGATGTCTGCCATAATATTGCAAAGATTGAAACACATAAAATTGACAATCTTGAAAAAGAAGTCTGCGTGCATCGAAAAGGAGCTACGCGCGCATTTGCACCAGGCAGTAAACAAATTCCAACCAAATATATGCATATTGGTCAACCGGTTTTAATTCCTGGTGATATGGGAAGATATTCATTTGTTGCGCTTGGCACTCAAAAAGCAATGGAAGAAACATTTGGTAGTTCTTGTCATGGTGCAGGAAGAAATTTAAGCAGACACAAAGCAATGAAGGCTGCAAAAGGAAGAAATCTTTTAGATGAATTAAAAGAAAAGGGAATTGTAATTCAAGCTAAAGGATTTAAAACTATAGCTGAAGAGATGCCTGAAGCTTACAAAGATGTTGCAAATGTTGTTGATGTTATGCACAAAGAAGGGATTACAAAAAAAATTGCCAGACTAAGACCTATCGGAGTGATTAAAGGTTAATGAAATATTTGTATAATCCGCCCCGATTGATAAAAAATGTTTTTAAAGATTTTTATTGGGAAACAAAAAACCAAAAAATACTTTTAACCTTTGATGATGCACCCAATCAGGGAACTACAGAAATAATATTAAAAAAACTTTCTGATGAAAAAATTAAAGCATTGTTTTTTTGTGTTGGTGATAATGTAAAGAAATATCCTGATCTGGTCTCACAAATTATTAGTGAAGGACATTCTGTTGGAAATCATACTTTTAATCATAAAAATCTTAATAATACTTTGAGTAACGAAAAAGATTATCAGATATTATCTGTAAATATGCTTTTTGAAGAAAGATTTAATATAAAATTAAAATATTTCCGACCACCTTATGGCAGATTTTCATTATCAACAAATAGACTTCTTAAAAAGTTTGAACTGAAAAATGTAATGTGGTCTCTGCTTACTTATGATTATAAAAATGATTTTTCTATAACTAAATTTGCCATCGAAAAATATTTACAAAAGAATTCCATAATAGTGTTACACGATAGCAATAAATCAAAAAATATTATTCTTAATTCGATTAGTCTAATAACCGAAAATGCTCTTAAAAAGAATTATCAGTTTGGAAGGGCAGAAGAATGTTTGAGCTGATATTTCTGATAATTATGATCGGTTATTTTATCCAATCATTTATTTTTATTGTTGGAGCTAGTAAAAAATTTCCTAAAATATCGGATGACAAACTTCCAACTGCTTCAATTATTGTTGCAGCACGGAATGAAGAAGATAAAATTTTAAGGACATTAAAATCTCTTGATACACTTGAATATCCCGAAGGTAAACTTCAAATTATAATTGTAGATGATCAATCAACTGACTCAACTGGAAAAATTATTGATGATTTTATAAAAGACAAACCACGCTTCCAAAAAATTACAACTGAAGAACATCACACAAAACTTATTGGCAAAATGCGTGCGCTTGCTTATGCCATAAAAGCTGCAACCGGAGAAATTATCCTTACAACTGATGCCGACTGTGAAGTTAAACCCACTTGGGCAAAAACGGTTTGTTCCTATTACCAGGATGATGTTGCAATTGTTACAGGTGTAACTACTCAAACAGCAGAGAACTGGTTTCATGGAATGCAGGCAATTGATTTTGTTTACTTACTTACAGCGGGAGCTGGAACAACAAATCTGAATTTCCCGATTTCATGCATCGGTAATAATATGTCTTATCGAAAATCGGCTTATGATGAAGTAGGCGGATATGAAAATTTACCTCATAGTGTTACTGAAGATTTTACTTTAATGAATGCAATCTATAATCTAAAGAAATACAAAGTAATTTTTCCCGTTGATGAACAGACACTTGTAACTTCAATTCCTTGTAGAACACTTAAAAGTTTAATCAGACAAAAAAAGCGCTGGGGCGTTGGTGGACTCGGAGTGCCATTCAGAGGATTTGTGATTATGTTTTGGGGTTTTATGGCAAACATTCTTGTTCTTCTTACGCCATTCTTTTTTTCAACTGCGTGGCTGTATCTTGTTGTATTTAAAATATCATTAGATTTTTTTCTTTTATATCCATTACATGTTAAACTCGGTATCAAAAAAAACCTTAAATATTTTTTTCATTTTGAAATTTACTATTTGATTTATGTTGTTCTTCTTCCTTTTATAGTATTGCCAAACAAAAAAGTTATCTGGAAGGGAAGGGAATACTGATGCTGCTCCTTTGCAATTATTATGTTACATATCGCTGCAATGCTTTTTGTAATTTTTGTCATTTCGGAGATCACACAAATTTTAAAAACACTCCATTCGCAAATCTGGATGACTTTAAATCAAACGTATCCCAGCTTGCAAAACTTGGCGTAAAATTTATTGATCTTACCGGTGGAGAACCTTTGCTGAATAAGCATATAGCAGAGATGGCAGAGTTTGCTCATGATCTTAAAATGCAAACAAGCATAACAAGTAATGGTTTGCTTTATCATAAATATGCAGAGAAACTTGCCGGCAATGTTAATCTGCTTCACTTTTCTCTCGATTCGCCGGATGAAGAAGAGCATAATAATATTCGTGGTGTAGATTGTTATAAAAGTGTTTTCAAAAGTTTAGAAATTGCAAAATCACTCGGTGAGTTTCCTGATATACTATTTACAGTTACCAATGAAACTTATAAAAAACTTCCAAGGATGCATGAGCTTGCACGGGAATATGATCTGGTGCTTTTAGTAAATCCTGTGTTCTCTTATTTTGGAAATCCCGGATTAAGTGAGCAGGCAGTTAATTATGTTGATGAATATTGTGATGGCAAGATGGATATCTATCTTAATAAAGGATTTATGAAATTAAGAAAAGACGGCGGAAATGATATTAATAAACCAAGCTGTAAAGCTGTTTCACGCGTAATTGTTATTTCACCTGATAATGAAATCATTTTACCTTGTTATCATTTTGCCAATGATACAATAAAAATTGACAGACCAATTCAGGAAATTCGCAATTCGGAAAAGCTAAAATACTTTATGGAAATGGAAGGAAGATTTGATTTTTGTAACGGCTGTACAGTCAATTGTTACTTTGAACCATCTTTTGCCTTTCCGACAAATTATTATGCAATATCAAGCTTAACATCTAAGTTTAAGTACAGTTATCATAAGCTTGTTAAACAAAAAATTAAAAAGAAATTTATTCAAACGACAAACAATAAATAACTAAAAATGAAGAATGAAAAATTAAAAATGTCATTTCGAATCCGACTTCAGTCGGTGAGAAATCTTATACAATATAAGAAATCAGATTTCTCAATCGAGAACTCCTTCGAAATGATACATAAAAAAATCAATTTAATATTTTATTGTATTCTTTTTTCAATTAGTGTTCCATCAATCTCTTTAGCACAATTTAAGTACGAATTGTTTCCATCTGACTTAAATATTCAACCATTTACAGCAAACTTTCTTGAACCCAAAGCAGGATTTCTCATTTCGCTGGATAAAAATCAGTTAAGACTTGATATTTCCACTTCGCATGATATTTTACAGTGGCATAATGATAATAAAACTTTTTCTTTAGGAGCTGATCTTTTTACTTTTACAAGATTACGAAGCACTGATGACTTTAAATTCCCTGTTGAAACAATTGATTATCTTTTCGGATTCAATGGCGGCTATAAAAATAAACTTAACGATGAAAACGAATTAGGTTTCCGTTTACGAATCAGTCATATCAGTGCTCATCTTGTTGATGGACAGTTTAATGCGCAATCACAGCAATGGCGTGAAAACCGGCAACCATTTGTTTTTAGTAAAGAGTTTATTGAATTGTTCCCTTATTATCGCTTTAACTCTTTCAGAACTTATGTGGGAATTACTTATATATTTCATGTTATCCCAAAAGAAATTAAAAAATTAAATCTGCAACTGGGATTTGATTATTTTGCAACTGGAATCGGGAACGATTTTCTAACCCCGTTTTTAGCTTTTGATTTTAAATTGATAGGTATATCAAAATATTCCGGCAATAATATTATTTCTGCAGGTGTAAAATTTGGTAAATGGGATCAAAGAGGATTAAGTTTATACTACTCATACTTTTCAGGTAAAAGTATTCACGGCGAGTATTTTGATTTAAATGAAAATTATTCAGCATTAGGATTTAATTTTGAATTATAAAAATAAATTTAGTGCATTTTCGTGTATTAGAGATTTTGTGGCGAAAAACATTTGCCACTAAAACACAAAAGCACTAAATAACACAAAACAATTATGAGTGAATTTTCAGAAACAGAACAAAGAATTTATACTACAACTGCTGCTAAAGAAAAACAAAAGCGAATAAATAGTTACTTGCTGCACGTTGGATTATTTATCGTAACTTTTATTACAACAACTTTAGCCGGAGTAGAATGGACAACAGGAAAACTGCCTCCTTATGAATTTAGTGAGCTTGCAAAGGGTTTACCATACTCAATTAGTATTTTGTTAATAATTACTTTTCATGAATTTGGACATTACTTTGCGGCCAAGTATCACAAAGTACGGGCAACTCTGCCATTTTATATTCCATTCCCGCCAATTCCATATTTTATAAATTTTGGAACAATGGGTGCCGTTATCAAAACTAAATCTCCGATCTATTCAAAGAAAGCAATGTTTGATATAGGTATTGCAGGTCCGTTATCCGGATTTATCATTTGTCTTGCTATTTTAATTTACGGATTCACGCACATACCTTCGATAGATTATTTACTTCAGATCCATCCTGATTATTTTTCTCCGGATTATGGCAAAGACGGAATGAAGCTTGTTTTTGGTGACTCACTTTTATTTTCATTTCTTCGTTATGTTTTTGTAAATCCAAATTTTTTCTTTCCGCCAATGAGTGAAATTTATCATTATCCCTATCTTGTAGCCGGCTGGTTTGGATTATTGGTTACAGCTATGAATATGATTCCTGTTGGGCAGTTGGATGGCGGACACATTTCTTACACAATGTTTGGAAATAAAGCACACTATACTATCGCCTCAATCTCAACAATAGGTTTGTTAATATTTGGTTTTGGTGGTTTACTTGATGCGTTTTTAGAATTGAATATTGGGATTGGCTGGAGCGGCTGGTTATTCTGGGCTTTCATTTTATATTTTATTATAAAGTTAAAACATCCACCTGTTGCTGATGTTTTTCCGTTGGATAAAAAGAGAATGTTTTTGGGATATCTAAGCTTTTTTATTTTTATAATATCATTTTCACCAGCACCAATTATGCTTTACTAATTATGATATACTTTAATTTTTACCTTGCAGCAGTTCGTTTATAAAGAAATATTTATAATAATGATTAAAAAAATATTACAACTAAGCCCGCTTATATTTTTAAGCATCCTTTTTGGATGCGAACAAAAATTTGATAATGTAATTGATCATTTTACAACTAATTTCCAGGCAATCGAAGTCTTACCAAATAATAAGATAAATTATAATCCGACTGATTCACTTGTTATAGTAAGCATAAAATTTAACTCATCAGAAAATATTCAAAATGTTTTTTGTGAAGTTTATGCTCCGGATAATTCTAAATCTACCATAACTTTAAAAGATGATGGTAATGATCTGGATTTTATTAAAGGAGATAACATCTTTTCAGGTAAAATTGTTTTGGGTTACTTTTCAACTAACGGTACTTACAACATAAAATATTTTGTAACTGATTTATCAAACAATACAAGTCTTGTTGCAATAGGAACTTTTATTTACAGTAATGGACAGAGTAATATTGCGCCTGTTATTTCAGATGATATAATCGAACCTGATACTGCAATTGTAAATGACACCACAAAAATTCTCACATCTGTAAAAGTATTTGATGAAAATGGACTCTCTGATATTGACAAAGTTTATTTTGTGGTCTATAGACCGGATGGAACGACAAGTGGAACCCAAAACACTTTGTTTGATGACGGCAATTTATCTTTACACGGTGATCAAATTGCTGGAGATGGAATTTATTCTCTGATAATTCAAATAACTTCATCAAATACTAAAGGCACTTACAGATTTCAATTTCAGGCAAAAGACAGAGGCGGAAAATTAAGTAATATCATTAATCATTTTGTGCTTATTCAATGAAAACAACTTTTAGCTTTTTAATTTTTACTATAATTTTTTCAGTAAATCTCTTTGCACAATCAGTGCCGGATAATTTTTATCTTCAATCTGATAAATCAGAACTGACCAAAATTAATTCCGCAAATCCTTTAAGCAATTCTATTACAGATATTATTGCAATTGGTGATACAATCTGGCTTGGAACAAGCAGGGGAGTTAGCTTATCAACAGATAATGGAGAAAACTGGACAAACTTTTACGGAAGACCGGAATTTGGAACAGATAATGTTTCAGCCATCGGTTATAATAAAGGAGTTTTCTGGTGTGCAACCGCCAAATCAACGGAAGTTACCGGTGGACAAACTTTACCCGAAGGTACCGGATTAAAATATACAACAGATCTCGGTCAAACCTGGAAAAGCATTCCACAACCATTGGATTTACAAACTGACACTGTTGAACAATATGGTAATAATCAAATTAGAGCGTTACCGGTTACTGTTGCTATTCAAAATCTTGCTTATGATATTGCATTTACACCAGGCACAATATGGATTGCGACCTTTGCTGGCGGACTTAGAAAGAGTATCGATAATGGGCAAACCTGGAAACGTATTGTATTACCACCTGATAATTTAAATTCCATTACACCCAATGATACACTTAATTTTTGTTTATCACCTGTTGAAGGAAAATTTTGCGGCAAGGGGAATTTAAATCATAGAGTTTTTTCTGTGATTGCTGCAGATGATAATACAATCTATGTTGGAACTGCAAATGGAATTAACAAATCAACTGATGGCGGCGTAAGTTGGATTAAGTTTAATGCTCAAAATCAGATTAGACCAATTAGCGGAAATTTTATCACAGCACTTGGCTATTATAAAACAAACCAAACTGTTTGGGCTGCAAGTTGGAAAGCTGAAGATCAATCAGAATTTTATGGAGTAAGTTCTTCTACTGATGGTGGTGAAACCTGGAATACCTTTTTGAGAGATGAACGCCCGCATAATTTTGGATTTAAAGGTTCGGATGTTTTTGTTCCTACAGATAATGGAATGTTTCGTTCAACAAATAACGGTTCAAGCTGGATTCTTCCAAATTCCATTATTGATTCAAAATCCGGCTCTTCTCTTAAATCAAAAGTTTTTTACAGCGCAGCATCAAATAATGATTTTATCTGGCTTGGATCAGATGATGGTTTAGTGAGATTTAAAGAAACATTTGGTTCAATATGGCAAGGAGAGTGGAAAATTTATTTCGCTTCCTCCGCACTTCAATCAGCTGCTGAAACTTATTGTTACCCGAATCCGTTTTCACCAAGACAGGAGCAGTTGAAAATCAAATATAGTACTGACGGTAAAGATGCAAATGTTACAATAAGAATTTTTGATTTTGGATTTAACTATGTAAGAACAATCATACAAAATGTAATCAGAAATAAAGGTTTAGAAAGTTCACCTGAATATTGGGATGGTAAAGATGACAATGGTAATTACGTGCCAAACGGAGTTTACTTTTACAGAATTGAAGTAGGGGATAATGATGGTGTTTACGGAAAGATTTTGGTGCTGCAATGAAAAAAATATTGTTAACATCCTCAATCTTATTTTTGATTTCTTCATTTAATTTTGCGCAGCCCAAATTTATTGATATCAATGCCAGAGCAGGTGCATTTAGCAGAATGGGATTTGGTGCGCGCGGAATTGGAATGGGCAATGCCATGTCATCTGTAACAACAGGTAATTTAGTCTCTTATTACAACCCGGCATTATCTCCGTTTCAGGAAAATAATTCTTTCCAGGCAGGGTATTCATTTCTGTCTCTTGATCGCTCATTAAATTTTTTAAGTTTTACACGCAAATTTGATTTTTATTCTTCAAATGATACTTCTGCCAACAGGCAACCACGTGGTACTGCGGGAATAAGTGCAGGTATTATTAATTCAGGAGTAAGTGGGATTGACGGAAGAGATAATAATGGTTTGCAAACCGGTGAACTTTCTACTTCTGAAAATCAATTTTTCTTAAGTGTATCTAATAGATTCTCTAGAAAATTATCAATCGGAATTGCTGTTAAATTTTTTTATTACAAACTGTACGAAAAAATTTCTTCAAGTGGACTTGGTCTGGATATTGGCGCATTATACAGAGTAAATGATAATTGGAATGTTTCTTTTGTGATTTCAGACTTAAACAGCAAATATGAATGGGATACCGGTCCAATTTATCAACAGCAAGGAATTCCAACTACAGATAGGTTCCCATTGATTAAAAAAATTGGTTTAAGTTATAATAATCCTGAATTAAAACTTCTTACTGCTATTGAGTTTGAAAAAAGTAACGCTGGAACAAATATTATTAGAGCAGGTGCTGAATATAGTATCTATGAAGGATTATATTTGCGGTGTGGTATAGATCAATTTAATTTGAATAATGTTGAAGCAGCATTTAAACCATCACTCGGATTTTCATATTCCACTAATTTTGGTGACTATATTATATCTGTAGATTATGCGTTTATGGCAGAACAGTATTCTTCATCCGATAGGCATATAATTGGACTGAACATTAACTTTTAATTTTAATAAGGATTGTCCAATTGTTTAATTGCTAAATTGTTAGCAGACAATCGTAAAAAGTTTAAACAATTTGATACAGTAATTAAGCAATACAACAATTAAACAATGCAACAATTTAATATCATGAAAAAGATTCTATTATTTATATTAATTTCTTCAATAACTATATTATCACAATCTGCCGGTAATACAGGATTATCATTTCTAAAATTTGGATTTGGTGCACGTAATATTGCAATGGGCGATGCAGGAACAGCACTCTCAAATGATCTTACCGGATTGTTTTATAATCCTGCAAGTTTAGCGCAAACCAGTGGTTCCGAAGTTTTGTTTATGCACAGTCAATGGATACAGGATGTTAACAGCGAGGTAATTGGAGTTAAAACTGAATTATGGAATATCCCATTTGCTCTGGGATTTAATGTTACATCAGTGAAAAATCTTGAATATAGAACTATGCCGGGTGATCCGATTTCAAAATTTGATGCAAACTATTTTTACGGAAGTTTATCTACCGGATTTTTTGTTACTGATGAAATTTCTTTTGGCGCAACATTAAAATATTTGTATGAAGGATTACTTAATGATGAAGCTTCAGGATATGGATTGGATTTTGGAATACATTATCAACTTCCATTCAAAGGATTAACTGCTTCATCAGTTTTAAAAAATATTGGTTCGATGAATGCGTTAAGAAATGAACAAACTAAACTTCCGGCAGAGTTGCGATTAGGTGCAGCTTACACTTATAGTTTAGAAGATGCTAAATTTGATTTTAAAGCAGGTGCAGAATTTCAAAATTATTTAACTGCTGATGAAACACATTTTAATTTTGGCGGTGAAGCTTTATATAACAAATTATTTGCTGCACGAATGGGCTATCAAACCGGATATGAAAGTCGTGGCTTTACGGCAGGCATAGGATTGATGTGGGGTAACTTAAAATTTGATTATGCATTTCTACCATTCTCATTGGGATTAGGGAATGCTAATTTGTTTTCTGTACAGTTTAAGTTTTAGAAATTAATTAGTTATCTTTTTACAAGCCCAATTTCTTTGAGAAATTGGGTTTGTTTGTTTT
>DAIRCT010000057.1:9163-20742 GCA_036796535.1 Ignavibacteriaceae bacterium | reverse complement strand
AGGTGGGCGAGAAATAACCACTTAAAAACCTGCTGTTTGCCTATAATTTCCAGATATCCTAAATCTTTGAAAATTAAATAGTTATACATATTTTTGTGCCCTATGTCAAAAAAACTTATCATTGCCATAGATGGACCGGCCGGTTCAGGGAAAAGTACATCTGCAAAAATGGTGGCTAAGAGACTTAATTATCTCTATATTGACACCGGAGCTATGTACCGGGCGGTTACATTATTAGCTCTTAGAAATAATTTAATGGGGCAAAATGATAAGATAATTGAATTGGCAAAAAGTCTGGATATTGTTCTTGAATTTATTGATGGCGAAACCAAAATAAGTGTTAATGGTGAAGATGTATCAAAGGAAATTCGTTCATTTGAAGTTAACAGCAATGTTAGTGAAATTAGTGCAATTGATGGCGTTCGAAAAATTCTTGTAAAGAAACAACAGGAAATGGGTAAAAACGGGGGCGTTGTAATGGAAGGAAGAGATATCAGTACAGTGGTTTTTCCAAATGCTGATATAAAAATTTTTCTTACCGCCGGTATTGATGAAAGAGCTCAAAGACGTGCTCTTGAATTTTCTGAGAAAGGTACTAATATCCCGATTGAAAAAGTAAAAGAGAATTTGAAGAATAGAGATTTTATTGATTCGCACCGGGCATCAAGTCCTTTAACTAAGGCACTGGATTCAATCCTGGTTGATACTTCAAATACTACGATTGAAGAACAAGTTGAAATAATTTTAAATGAAGTAAAAAAAATACTGGATAAAAAAGAAATTTAATTTACTGCCGGCTAAACAAAATGTTAAACTAAATCTATCTGTTCAACTGAACTTTCCGGCAAAGATTCAGCTAAACAGAAAAATATTTTTTAGGAGGATTAATGTCCCAAGAAAAAGAAACGACTCTAAAAACTGTGACTCCCGATGAGTTTGAAAAAGCAAAAGCTAAATTTAACGACGAAGAATATTCGCAGGAAGAGTTTTTAGCATTAGCAAAACTCTATTCAGATTCTTTTAGAGATGTTAAAGAAGGCGAACTGATTAAGGGGAAGGTCGTAAGAATTCAAGGTGATAATGTAATTATTGATGTTGGATTCAAATCTGAAGGTACTATTCCAAAAAGCGAATTTATTGAAGGTTCCGAACTTAAAGTAGGACAAGAAATTGAAGTTGTTCTTGAAAGTGTTGAAGATCAGGAAGGTAACCTTGTTCTTAGCAAACAAAGAGCAGACTTTTTACGAATTTGGGAAAAAGTTATCAGAGCTCATGATACTGGCGAAATTATTCAGGGTAAAATTGTTAAAAGAATCAAAGGAGGAATGGTTGTTGATCTTTTGGGAATGGAAGCATTCTTACCTGGTTCTCAAATAGATATTCGTCCGATCAGAGACTTTGACGCATTTGTTGGACAAACTATGGACTTTAAGGTTGTTAAAGTTAACATTCCTACAGAAAACGTAGTTGTATCACACAAAGTTTTAGTTGAAGAAGAAATTTCGGATCAACGAAACGCAATACTTAACAGCTTAGAAAAAGGACAAATACTTGAAGGCACTGTAAAAGCAATTACGGACTTTGGCGTTTTTGTTGATTTAGGCGGAGTTGATGGCTTAATTCATATTACCGATCTTAGCTGGGGCAGAATCAATCATCCAAATGAAGTTGTTAAACTTGATGAAGTTATTAAAGTTGTTGTAACTGATTTTGATGAAGAGAAGAAACGTATTTCATTATCTCTTAAAAAGCTTTTACCTCATCCCTGGGAAAAGATTGATGAGAAATTGAAAATTGGAGATAAAGTTTCCGGTAAAGTTGTTTCATTAACTGATTACGGTGCATTTATCGAGATTGAAAAAGGAATTGAAGGTTTAATTCACAATTCAGAAATGAGCTGGACTCAGCACATAAAACATCCTTCGCAAGTTGTTGCTATGGGGCAGGTTGTTGAAGCAGTTGTTCTTTCTCTTGATAAAGATGAAAAGAAAATTTCTCTTGGAATTAAACAGTTAGAACCCGATCCATGGGAAACATTGATGGCTAAATATCCTGTTGGATCAAAACATATGGGTATTGCACGCAATCTTACTAACTTTGGTGTATTTGTTGAATTAGAACCAGGTGTTGATGGATTAGTCCACATTTCTGATTTATCCTGGACAAAGAAAATTCGTCATCCCGGTGAAGTAGTAAAGAAGAATGAAAAGATTGAAGTTGTAGTATTAAGCGTAGATGTTGAACAGAGAAAAATTTCTCTCGGACACAAGCAGATTATGGATAACCCATGGGATTCATTCGAGAATGTATATTCCGTTGGTAAAATTACAGATGGAAAAGTTGTTCGGATAATTGAAAAAGGATTGATCGCAGAACTTCCTGATCACGTTGATGGATTTGTTCCGACGACACAACTTTCTACATCAAAAATTAAAAATATTGCAACTCACTTCCCTATCGATTCAACAATACCATTAAAGGTTATTGAATTTGATAAGGAAAGCAAAAAAATTGTTTTAAGTGCAATTGCTGCGCTTAAAGAAAAATCTGATGAAGAGATTGAAAACTATATTAAGAATTTCAAACTTGAACGTGTTACCGTTCAGAATATAAGAAACGCTGAAATGGGTACAATTGATTCATCTGAATTTCCAATTTTTGAAGTTCCTGAACCAGAAATAGGAACACCGAAAAAAGAAGAGACAAAATAAAATTGTCTTAAATATTTTACTTTAAGAGCGGGAAAATTATCCCGCTCTTTCTTTATATGATAAAAATAGAATTGTTTTTATGCACCAAACTGTAGCACTACATACATTAGGATGTAAATTAAATTTCTCAGAAACTTCAACCATAGGTAATGAGTTTTTAAATAACGGATTTTCTATTGTTGATGTTAAAGATAAAGCTGATGTTTACGTTTTTAATACCTGCACTGTTACAGAAAATGCCGAGAAAGAATGCAGGCAATTAGTAAGAAGAGCTTTACGAACTAATCCCGATGCTTATGTTATCGTTACGGGATGTTATGCTCAATTGCGTCCAGAAGAAATTTCTGCAATGCCCGGCGTGGATGCTGTGCTCGGAAGCAATGAAAAGTTTAAGATATTTTCTTTACTAAAAGATTTTACTAAGAAAGAACTTTCGTGTATTTATGTTTCACCGAATGAGGATTTAAGTTATTTTGGAAAAGCAAGCTCTACTGATGCGGATAGCAGAACCAGAGCTTATTTTAAAATTCAGGATGGTTGCGATTATAAATGTACCTTTTGCACTATTCCGCTTGCTCGTGGAAAAAGCAGAAGCATGGAGACTGATTCAGTCATCAAGGAATTTACAAATCTTGTAAATCAAGGATACAAAGAAATTATTTTAACCGGTGTTAACGTTGGTGATTACGGAAAAAATATAAAAACTAATTTTTATCAATTGTTAACTAAGTTAGTAAACATTAACGGTGATTTTAGAATTAGAATCAGCTCTATCGAGCCAAATCTTTTGACTGATGAAATAATTGAGTTGACCAAAACATCTGATAAAATCTGCAAACATTTTCATATCCCTCTTCAAAGTGGAAGCAACACTATCTTAAAATCTATGCAAAGAAGATATAATGTTGATGATTACAGAAACTTAATTCTAAAACTTAAAAAGCAAATCCCTGATATAGGAATTGGGGTTGATGTGATTGTTGGTTTTCCCGGTGAGACCGAAAAAGAATTTATGGAAACTTATAATTTCTTACTCGAGCTGCCAATCTCTTATCTTCACGTTTTTACATACTCAGAAAGACCTGATACTAAAGCTATTTTATTAAAAGGATCAGTGGAACATTCCGAAAGAAAAAGAAGAAATAATATGCTGAGAATTCTGAGTGATAAGAAAAAAAATCAATTCTACAATGAAATGATCGGAAAAGATTTAGAAGTACTTTTTGAAACAGAAGCTGAAGATGGGATGGTGAAAGGATTTTCCTCCAACTACGTTAGAGTTCAAAATAAATTTGAGGAAAGACTTACAAATCAAATTTCAATTATTGAGATTAAAGATATTCAAAATCAACTTGCTGTTGGGATAATTAAAGAGATTAAAAATTCAGTTGCATTAGAAACAACTCCGATATAAAATTACATTAAAAAAAATGAAAAATACCCTACTCATCCTTTTGCTGATAACCACTTCAATTTATTCCCAGATAAATAACGATAATTCATTTTATGCTCTTAAACAGCAGGCATTAACCGGAATAAGAGAAAATACACACACTGAAAAACTGTTTGTACTGGATGGGACAAAAGAAAAGAAAAGTACTGGTCTGGCAATCCTTTATTCAATTTTGCTGCCCGGTATGGGTGAACTTTATGCTGATTCTTATAACAGCGGAATTTATTTTACAATTGCCGATGGCGTTTTGTGGGGCACATTTATTGGGATGAATGTTTATGGTAACTGGCAAAAAGATCGATATATTTCCTACGCACAAGCTAACGCAGGAATAACGACTGACTATAAAGATGATGCTTACTACGCGACAATCGGAGATTATTCTGATATTGATAAGTATAACGATGCAAAAGCTTTTGAAGGAAATTTTGGCGATATGTACAACACTCAACAGTACTACTGGAAATGGAATTCAACTGAGGAAAGACGAAGTTACCGCAATATGTGGGTTTCAAGCGAACAGACTTTTAATGATGTTAGATTTGTGGTCGGGGCGCTTATTTTAAATAGGGTTGTAAGTGCTATAAATGCGGTTAGACTTGTATCCAAGTATAATAATAATCTTAAAGAAGAAGTTGGCTGGGATGTATCTTTTAGTGTAAAGCCCAATCAGAATTTACCTACAACATTATCAATAAATTTTATTAAAAATTTTTAAGATTGATATAGATATTATTTTATAAAATTATTCAGATTTAAATAGTTTGATAAACTCATCATTATTAATCTCTTTAATTCTGCTTTCCTCATCTTCTTCCCTGCTCATATTTTTTATCATCTTTGCAAACTCATCACTTGAAATTACTTTGCAGCTACATACACGGGCAAACTCTGATAAATTAGAATCCGAAGTAACAACAGTTGTATTTTTTCTTGAAGAAATGTTTTCGATTTGCTTCTTTATTTTTTCATCCGCAGTAATATTTTCGGAATAAATAATTTTCAAACTATTAGAATTAATTTTTCCATTGGGGTGTCCATCAAAGTGCAAAGTAACAGAGTACTTTTTGCCAAAAAAATAACGATCAAGGATTAAAACTAATTTTTCACGGGATGCTTGTTTGTCTTTTTTCTGCAAGTCCATTAAAGATTTAATCTTTCCAATTAAGTTATTCCCATCAATAATAAAGCTGATCATTTTTTATCTTCCCTCAAAAAATTGATCGCGCTTTGTAATTTTTAGATCCTGAAGCTGCGGTGCTTTAACTCTTATCTCAAAATTATATCCGCGATAAGTACCGATTGGATTCCATGTAAAATTCATAGTCCAGCAATGAAGATCGCGTGAAATACGAACCTGAGGCGCAGCAAATTCTTTTCGTACTAAATCATAACTGCCAGTAACGGAAAATTTCCAGTTCTTGGTTAAGTTAAAATTAAAACTTCCACTTACATTTGAATTTTTATTAACATTATAAGGTGTTGGTCTTGATTCATTATAATTATAATTCAAAGAAAGATCCCACGGAATAGAAAAGTCTGGTTCTTTATCATTATATAATCCTTGATAAATGCTCCTCTCAGAATTAAATAAATTTTGATCTGCCTTAACTCCAGGTGTTCCGGCTTTAGTATCCTCCTTTGAAGTAATTTTATCGCCAGAAATTGAAAACGAAAGTGATACATAAAAATTTGTAACTCTTAGTAATCCCTTTCCATCATTTATAAGGTACTTATTAATTTTTGGTTTTTTATCAGTGTAAGAATATGGTGAAAAAGTTGTCGCACCGGAGAAACTAAAAAAACTTCCAACCTGAGTTCTATAACTTAAATTCAGATCAGAAAATTTTAAACTATCGGCAGCAAAGTTGTATCCCATAGAAGCATTTAGATTTAATAGCTGAACTTTATTTTCCTTTGCTGTGGTATCAGTAGGATCAACAGTGGTTTTCACTTCAAACACATTGCCCAAAGAAAAATTAATACTTTGCTGCTCTGTACTTGATGGTTGGGAAAATATTTCTCTTTCAAATTTATTATACTTAACTGGTTTTCCGAGACTATCTAAATAAGTTGCATAATAACCCCAGAACGGTGTTGAAAAATTTGGAGAGTAGTTATAGCTGATAGAAGGGGTTACTGTATGTCTGATTGCGCTTATTCCAAGAGCGTTAATATTAAACATCCCATAAAATTTTGTAGAGGCAGAAACGCCCAATGAAAAAGTTCTAACTTCATTAATTTCTTTCACATCATCTGTCTTTAGGTAATAGCCGCCGGTATCATTAACGGCTAAATATTTAGTTACTCTTTTGTTGTACCAGCTTTCATTGTAATTAAAATTTGGGGAGATACTGAAATAACCAATTTTTGGCGAAAGTGAGGCACGAATGCTGTGCTGAATTCCTCCGCGTGTTGTTAAGTTACCGGCGATTTTATTTCTATTGTTTTGCAATTGACCGGAATAACTGTACCCAAATGTTTCATACCATTTCTGATCACTTGAGTTTTTTCTAAATGGATAAGCTTGTGCGAGTGAGAAAGTTAAGTTTGGCAATACTTCAGAAATATTATTGTTTTCAAAATTTTGATTTCTTGAATAGCTTAATGACATGCTATTACCGGATTCTTCCCATTGTTTAAATATCGTTGCATTTGATACCGCTTCGTTTCTTAAAATCTCATTAAAGTTTGTAATGTTCCTTTGAATATTTGAGCCGGATAAAAATTCTAACTTTGCATCAAATCTTAAAGTGGGAGTAACTGTTTGATTATGATTCCATCTTATGCGCCAATCAGTCCTTTCCGATCTATCAGGATCTGTAGTTTCACCTTTTATAAATCTACCATAACTACCTTCAACATTTCCTGAGTATTCATATCGTTTAGCATATCGGTATCTGCTATCTAATTTAAAACTTCCGCGAGTGTAATAATCAGCTGTTAAATTTAAATCCATATAATCATCTATCGCCCAGAAATATCCGAAGCGGGAAAAATAAGTTCCATAAGTTGCATCGCTGCCAAAAGCCGGAGGTATAATTCCAGATCTTCTTCCTGATTCAATTGGGAAAACTGCGAAAGGTAATGGGATTGGAAAAGGGACTCCACCAAAATGAATAAATATCCAGTCGGCGACTAACTGTTCTTTATGAATCACTTTCATTTTATATGCGGTAAAATAATAGTGCGGGCACTCAGCATCACAAGTGGTAAAAATCCCATCCTGAATAAAGTAAGTTTCTTTATCAACTTTTTTAATTTTACTTCCGGTGTATTTTGAACCTTCCTGTTGAGTTTGAGCAGCAGATATTAACCCACTGCCATTTTTATAATTATACTTCATGCTTTGCCCTTGATAAACCTCAGTGCCTTCTTTAAGTACCGGCAGACCAATCATCTTACCTTTGGCTGTATCTGATGGAATACCAACGGCTTCAATTAAATTTTTATTAAAATCTATAAAGATATTTGCGCTTTTAATTTCCGTTTGTTTGTAATTGATATTCCCTTCACCGTAGATGTCCATCTTTTTATCTTTCACAAAGAATATCAATGAGTCTTTGGATGATGCATAAACAGTTGTGTCTATATCATAAGATTTATTTTTTTGATTTTGATTTTGAATGGAATCAGTGGTGGTTGAGCTTGAATTAATAGGTGCTAATAAACTATCTGTTTGCTGAGCAAATAAAATATTTTGCAAAAAAAATATAAGTGTAAGAATAAAGACACAAGTATTTAATTTTAAAAACATTTGTTAAAATTTATTTGACTAAAATATTTAAATACTTAATTTTTATAAAACACAAGTGATGATGCGCCTTTAATACCAGCTTCATTTTTTAACTTTGAAGGAATAACAACAACTCTTGGTTTTATTGGCAGTAAAACTCTGGACTCCAAAGTTGTCTTTGTTGAATCAAGCAGAGGTTTACCAAAACCAGCAACGCCTCCGCCAATAATAAAAGTACTTATATCTAAAATATTTGCTATCGAAGTTAATGCAGCGCCAAGTTGCTCTCCCATTCTCATCACAAATAATTTTGAATAATCATCATCAAGCTCTAATGCATTTTGAATTAAGCGGGGCGTAACTTTAGATAAATCACCATCAATTAATTTCCAGATTTTAGATTCAGGATAACGAGGCAGTTCATCTTTTACAATTTCCTTTAAATAATGATTACCTAAATATGCCTCAATACATCCGGTTGAACCGCAATTACATCTGGGCCCATTTACATCAATAGATACATGTCCTATTTCACCTGCTGCACCAAATTCACCACGAAAAATTTTTTTCTTAAAAACAATTCCGCCGCCAACCCCGGTGCCTAATGTTACCATAACAAAAGATGAATATTTTTTACCTGCACCAAAAATTAATTCACCGATAGCCGCATCATTTTCTAAATAAACATCATAACCAAATTCTTTCTTTATGATAGAGCCAAGTTTTATGTTTTTCCATCCGGGTAAGTTAGGTGCGTTTTCAACAATACCTTTTTTAGTAGCAACAACTCCCGGGCAACCAATTCCGATTCCCTGAATTTTAATTTTATTGTTAACCAGAATAACTTTTATGCCTTTAATTATATTGGCAATAACTTTCTTTGGTCCGCCTTCCGATTCGGTTTTAATCGAAGTGGATTTTATTAATTTGCCTCGATCGGATACAATTCCGATTTTAATATTTGTTCCGCCAAGATCAACACCAATGGCATATTTATTTGATTTGCTCATAAAATTATTTTTGATTTTGTTTTATTTGCTAAAAGTATAATCAACAATTTTAAGTTCACCGGGATATGTTATATTTCCAAATGGTGAACTTACAGTGGGAGTTGCATACAAAGAAATTTTTGATGATGAACCCTGATTACCACCAAGTGCAAGGGCAAGATTTATTATACTTTCATAACCTTTATCTTTAAAGAATTTCATTAAGTCAATATTAACTTTTAGAGGAACTGTAGTAACCTCTCCAGTACCGGGTACAGTTACAGGTTGATCTAAATCTCCTGAAATAGTTTCTTTATCATCCAGAAACAATCGCCATTTAAAGTTCTGCAATGTGGCATCAGTTCTTTTATAGCCGCCTGTTCCATCATTTGGATTTTTGGCTTCCACATTTAATATAAATGATGCCGGCAATGTTCCATTAGCAAATGATGCTGAAAGTTTTAATAAATCGATTGCTGAAAAATCATTCAATTTTGATTTACCCGAAAAATTTATCCCGCTGATTTGAAAACCATTTACGCTGCCAACTTTAAATTGAAGTCGTGAAATATTTGTAATAGATTCATAAACGCTGCATTGAATACCTGAAATTAGCAATGCAATCAGAACTGTAACGATAATAATTTTTTTCATTTTACTTTTCTCTGGATTCTTCAATTTTATTAATAATTATTTCTGCTACCTTTAGCGCACGTAAACCATCTTCACCGGATACAACAATTTTTTTATCATACAAAACAGAATCTACAAAAAGCTGTAATTCATAATTAAGTGCGTTAATTTCTTTATGCTCGGGTTGTTCATAAACTAATCTTTTCTTTTTTTCTCCCACGCCAATCTCACCGAAAGAAATTGAATTGGGCTGTGCAGATTGATCAACCGGCTGTAAACGGTAAACTTCTGAAACTCCGGTAACAAAATCCAAAGAGATATAATGATCTTTTTGGAAGATTCTCATCTTGCGCATTTTCTTTTGTGATATTCTGCTGGCAGTAACATTTGCCACAGCTCCGTTTTCAAA
Organism: Ignavibacteriaceae bacterium; assembly: GCA_036796535.1. Taxonomy (GTDB): domain Bacteria; phylum Bacteroidota; class Ignavibacteria; order Ignavibacteriales; family Ignavibacteriaceae; genus IGN3. Next base: position 10,811 of record DAIRCT010000057.1, on the reverse strand, counting down.
TTGTATTCTTGCATTTGCAATATCGATATGATCAGACACAACTGCAACACCGTTAGCATCAATTTGTTTAACATTACTTTTAATCAGACTTAGAATAATATCAATATCATGAATCATTAAATCCAGAACAACGGCAACATCTGTACCGCGAGGATTAAATTGAGATAAACGATCTGTTTGAATAAATCGTGGTTCGGATATATAAGAATCAAGTGAAATTAATCCCGGATTAAATCTTTCAATATGTCCGACCTGAAGTTTTAAGTTTTTGTTTTTAGAAATCTCGACTAACTTTTCTGCTTCTTCAATGGTAGTAGTGATAGGTTTTTCTACAAACACGTGGATATTTTTTTCTAAACATTTTTTTGCCACCTCAAAATGCGCACTTGTTGTTGTGGCAATCGAAACCGCATTTACTTTTAAAAGTAAATCATCAATTGAATTGAATGCACTAACACCAAATTCCGCAGCAACTGATTTTGCCTGTTCAGGATTTGCATCAAACACACCGACTAACTCGCAATTCTCAATTTGTTTAAACATCTTTGAATGAAGTTTTCCAAGATGCCCAACGCCAATAACGCCAACAGAAAGTTTTTCCATAAAATTATCTCGATTGAATTTTTGAATAACCAATTATCCGATCGTAACCACCATATTCCTGATCACGATACCAAAGAAAAATATTATACTCATCAGTTGTTGCCCAATCATTTCCTTCAAGTATATACCAATCCTGATTTGCTGGATTTTTAGGATCACCATTAACAACCACATACTGGTAATCATAAACTCCCCTTTTCAGTTCAATTGTAAGATCATAATAATTACCGTTAAAATTCATTTTATATTTTTCAGAGACATTCCAGTCGTTAAAAGCGCCAACAAGATAAATATCGCCGTAAACTTCTTCCGGAGGTTTAATTTGGAAAGTGACATTAAGATAAGTTGAATACATATCTTTTGGCGGCTTCAAAGTAAATGATCCATTTAAATCTTTTTTACCCTGGATAAAAAATCGATTGTATTCCAGGCCATCAAACTGTGCCTTAACATTTTTGGAATTGAAAATATTTATATCGTTAAGATTAACTTCGCGATATTCATTACCAGGTCTGACATCTTTAGCAATAAATTTTAGCTTCGATCCTCCATCCCATTCGAATACTCTGTTTTGATCTGTTGAATTTCTTGGAACAACAACTGAATTATTGAGTAAATGATTTTGAACAATCTCTAACTCATCAACAAAAAACGGAAAGTAATCCTGTTTCAAATTTGCCTCAGCAATAATCCAGTTCACAATACCTAATTGCGGCGGATAATATATTTTATCATCAAGCGTTTCTTTCTTAACCTCGATCTTAATTGGTTGATCTGCTTTTACAACAAAAAATTTTCCTTCTGCAAAAATCAAGGAAGGGTCTTGTGAATCAACCACAAAAAATTTCCACTTACCGGAAAACGGAAAACTTACATATCCCAGTTTATCAGGGAAACGATTTGAGTAATGATACTTTGCTGCTTCAACCGTTGTTGGAAGTGTAAAAAAATCCAGATTAAACGCAGTGTTTTGTCCCTGATTGAGCAGAAAAATATTATCTGTCGGATTCCAATTCCTATCACAAAATTTAAAGATAATATTAAA
>DAIRCT010000057.1:5659-9063 GCA_036796535.1 Ignavibacteriaceae bacterium | reverse complement strand
TGAGGTTAAACAGAGGCAGGAATGGAAATAAAAATCCCCAACCAGTAAACTGATTGGGAAAAGAATAGAATATTTACTTCCTGATATTCAAAAATAATTATATTGATTTTACTTGAGCAGCAACATTTTTTTAGAAGAAACAAAATCACCAGCTTGTAATTTGTAGATATAAACTCCGCTAGCAAGTCTGCTTGCATCAAAATTCATTTCATACTTTCCGGCTTCTCTGAATTCATCAACAAGAGTTGCTACTTCATTGCCAAGAATGTCATAAACTTTTAGTGTTTGATGACTGGCGACTGGAGACTGCCAACTTATTTTAGTGCTTGGGTTAAAAGGATTTGGATGGTTTTGTTCAAGTGCATATTCTGTAACGGATAAAATATCATCAAAACCAACTTCTTTTATGTTAAGCTTGGCTAATTCATCAGGTAGCATATCGCTGTAACCCTCTGTCAGCAAATACTTTCCATCAAAATTATTTTGCGCTGTTAATTTTAATTGAACCATTTTACTACTAGTTAGTTTACTGGTGTTTATTTGAAAAGCTTGTGTTTCCAATGCTGGAAGATTGTTTTTATCAAATATTACTTTCTTAACATTCCCCAATAATTCAGAACTGTTTGCATCTATTAAATCTAAACTGTAAGAAACAGTGTTTTTATTTTCAAATATTTTGTTATCAGTAATTGTGGTTGAACCATAAATGATATTAAAATTTAATCCTGAATTACCTGATAAAGTAAACGGTTGACTTATCAGGTAATTGTTTAACTGCTTTATATCATCTATAACAAGTGTGTCTGATACATCTACAAAATCTACAGGTTGATTATCAATTGAAATATTTTCTAACGTAAAGAAAAATCCAACACTGTCTTTTAATACTACACCACCTCTTCCAACAATTTGGTTTGATGCTAATGTTGACTTTTGTAATCCATATTTACTTCCAATGTTTGGTGTTGTTTTAAAAAAGTATGGCTGTGTCTGATTATTAAATACCAAAGCATACATACTATTTTTATTCGCGCCGTTACTTAGCTGCACGGCTTGACCTGTTGTATTTAAGTTATAAATATTAGATAAAGTTGTGTTGTCTGTAAATTTTGTACTATTATCAACTGTTTCATTCCAGATAATGTAATAACCCGTGTTATCATCTGTGGCAGTAATTTGAGGTGTACGGATATTACTACCGAAATACCAAAATCTACTATTATTAGATGCTTTAAATACCACCCTTGAACTTGAACCTGGATAGTATTGATTCTGCCAGCAAAAACGAGCATAACCATCGTGCAATAAAATTACCGATGGTTTATAATTATAAGCGGTAGTTCCCGAAGATATATTTGACGTTGATGACTGAACAAAATACCAATAACCTATAGCATCGGGCTGTACTATTGCAGATCCTGCTGCAACTGATGCTGCCTCAATAGGCGGCGGTGTGCCCGATTGATAAACTACTGATATTGGGCTATAATAAATTGCACTTTGCCCGTTGCTGAATCCTTGCTGCCATACAAGAGCATATCTAATTGCACTACCAACGTCAAATTTATCAACTGAAATAGATGGGTATTGAGATAAAGAGTTTGATCCACCAATTATTCAACTGTCAATAAACGTAAATGAACTTGAATAAATGCCAACGTCTAAATCACCGCATATATAACTTAAGTACGAAGGACTTTTCCATACAATTACTAACTTAGAACTGCTTGACCAGCCAATAACCGGGTTAGCATCTGAAGAATATAAACCTGCAGATGTAAGTATAGTGCCAAAATTATAAACATATTGTCCATTAACAGGCAAAAAAGCTTTTATTTGTAAATTAGAATTATCTCCACTCTTCTCTTGATATACTATTGCCACGGTATTATATGAATAATCAATCGCAGGACATTTCCCTGCACCGCTATCAAGCGGTTTACCGCCATTCATTAACTGCCAGGTTGTACCGTTATCTGTACTGGTTTCATACCAGATGCGACCCATACTTTCGTAAACAACGTGCATAACTCCATCCGGTGTTTTTATTAGCTTGCGCTGACTGTTATTTGCAAAAGCATTTGAATTATTAGATAGCTGTGTTGCTTTCACATTTGCTGTTACACTCGCACCACTGCTGCTTGTAAATACAACTCCAGTAGTTAATGAGTTTGCGTTTTGAAGAGAAGCGCCTGAAACATCCCAGTTTTGCAAATAAACATTATGGTTTTTTTCTGATTGCGGTAAATATATGCTTGATGGTATGCTGATAGTGTAATAAGGTTTGTTTGAAGAAATTTCTTGATTTAATAAAACTCCTTGATGCTCTGAAGTAATAGATAGATTGTTATCAATGTTTGCAAGGGATTTTAACGGAGCTGCAAGCCCACGGTTTCTAATTCCAAATGGACTCTCATTATAATCCCGTAACCAAGGGTCTTGGAATTTTAGTATATCTAGATAAAGATTATCAACTTTAGCGCGCACTGTTGCGGTCACTGTATAACGAAATTGTGAAGTCATTGTATTTGTTAATATGCTGGCTACTGAAAATCTAACAAAGTTATTGTAATATTTATTATCTCTATTGTCACTCCAGGATTGATATTTTTCTTGAGGGTTCAAAACCACATTTGTTTCAGCTAGTAATACTTTAGGATCATATCTGGGAATATATATTCTGTCGAGACCGTCATTATCTTTAAAAGAACCTTTATACCAATATTTAATTGAACCGAATGATGTACCACTTGATAATTTCTGATCGGGAACAACACTATACCAAGGAATTCGAATTGTATCAGATACAACAACTGTGTTATCGGGTAAAGTAATTTTGCAATAAACGTCACGCATCCCCTCAGGAATTTTTGTACTGTCTTGATATGCGTGTGTGCCTTTTATGTTATTACCAAACTGCGGGTTTGTTAAATATCCAACCCATTCAGGATTTTCTTCTAAGGGATAACTAAAATAAAATTCATATTTATAATTACTTTGAGGGTCTATAAGAACATTGTTAAAATATAAATCAGCAATCATAACAACATTCATCTCTTTTCGCGGATCATCCACGTGATAATTTTCACTAATTACTCTTAAATCAGATATCCAACCACTTTGCCCATAAACTTGAAAAATATTTATGAATGATAATACTATTGTTATTAAAAATGGTTTCATTTTCTTCATTCCTTTCTAATTAATTTTTTGTCATTTGATATATTAATTGTAAAGGCTATTTTTTGATTGCAAACAAAAAGGAGTATAATCTTGATTATAAGCTTTTGCTTACAAGATTATAACTGCTGGAAGATAATGTTTGCAACTTAACCATACCGGTGGAGCCAACATCGGTATGGTTTTTTAAAATGGCGGACTAATAGATTCAATTTTCATATTAC
>DAIRCT010000057.1:0-5559 GCA_036796535.1 Ignavibacteriaceae bacterium | reverse complement strand
TATTTTACTCCAACTTCCGTTTTTGTAGTGGGCAATGCTACCTGCTCTTCCAACAAAATACATATCATTTGATGAGCTTCCCCATGCCTTAGATAAGGACAGATTAGGATCAACAGTAGTTCTAAGATCATACATAGTCCAGTCGTTTCCATTTCCGTGAATTGGAAGACTTCCGACCATCCAGATATCAGTAGAAGAAAATGCAAATATTCCTTCCAATGGCACAGTAATCAAGTTTCCTCTAAAGTAGGTCTGAATCCTCTTTAATTCCCAGCTAGTACCATTCCAGTGAACGGCATTATAAGCTTGCCCGGTTGTATCAGCATAAATTTCACCAACAGCCCAAATATCATTCTCATTAATTATTGCAACATCATAAAGCACACTGCTTCCACCCATTCCACCAAACTCAAATTTTTGCCAGGTAAAGTTATGACTGGTGGTATTAAGGGTTTTAACCTGTATCGTATCACTGTTTTCTTCTTTGCCTTTTATCTGTGCTGTTGTTTGGTAAGAATAGGTTATGTTGGGTTGTAAAGTGGTGTCTATAACCACGGTATCTGTTTTGGTAAGTGTAAAGCTAAATAGTGCTGTGTTATCTTTTTTTAGAGTTATGTTAACAGGTAAAACTGTATCTGCAGCACTTACTTTTATAAATGCTTCTGTGCAGCTTACATCAAGCAGCTTTAGCTTTATTGCTTTGGGCAGTTCTTCTTTAAATGGTGGCGGCTCTGTTGTGTTGCAACTTTGCTGCGGCAGTAAAAGAAATAATAAGGTCAGGAAAGCAAATATGTTATTTGCTAACTGTTTTTTTAAGAAAGAAACACAAAAAAAGTAAAATAAATTTTTCATCCCGCAACTCCTCTGATAATTTTTAATGGCAAATATTATTCCTACCCCCCCCCGCAAAAAATCAAAAAAATCAACTTTATTAATTTCTTGTAGTAATAATGTAATAAATAGATAAGATAAAAATTACTTTGTGTAAAAATTATTTGTACAAAATTTGACGGGAAAAAATTAAAGATGGAAGTTGTTTAGTTGAAGATAGTTGATTGAATTTATTGTTTGAATAAAAATCCCCTGTCAATATTTAATTTAACAGGGGATATAATTTAAATGCTGATTTAAAGATTTTTAATTTCTGTAACTAACTTGGAAATTGCATCTTTCGAATCACCAAAATACATTAGAGCATTTGGATAATAGAATAATTCATTATCAATTCCGGCATATCCAACATTCATAGAGCGCTTATTGATAATTACTGTTTTTGCATAATCAACATTCAGGATTGGCATTCCATAAATTGGACTGCTCTGATCGTGGCGCGCCGCAGGATTAACTACATCGTTTGCTCCAATTACAATTACAACATCTGTATTTGGAAAATCATCATTAATATCTTCCATTGATAAAAGCTTATCATAAGGCACTTGTGCCTCAGCCAAAAGAACGTTCATATGTCCCGGCATTCTACCAGCTACAGGATGAATTGCAAATCTAACCTTAACGCCTTTTTTCTCAAGTACATTCATTAAATCGCGGACAGCATGCTGTGCCTGTCCAACAGCCATTCCATAACCCGGTACAATAATAACACTGCTTACGGAATCTAGAAGCATTGCCAGTTCTTCAGAGTCAATGGATTTCACATCACCTTTAGGTGAGGTAGTTGCAGCCGCTGGCCCACCGGAACCTGCAGAAGCCCATCCGCCAAGCACAACATTCATTAAAGATCTGTTCATTGCTTTGCACATTATATTGGTAAGAATGATTCCCGATGCACCGACTAATGCACCTGCTATAATCAATTCATTATTTCCTAAAACAAATCCCGTTGTTGCGCCTGCTAATCCGGAATAAGAGTTAAGGAGTGATATTGCAACCGGCATATCTGCCCCACCAATTGGAAGCACCAACAATACACCAAGCACCAATGAAACTAATGTGATTATAATAACAAGCGTCATCATTGAAGGATATACAACAACAAATCCACCCGCAACAAGTATGAATAGAACCATTAAAGCATTTAGAGGATGCTGCATTGGATATTTAACAACTTTTCCTGTAACCAAACCCTGTAGCTTTCCAAACGCAATCATAGAACCGGTGAAAGTTACTCCACCAATTAGCAAGCTAAGTATTATTGCAACTCCCTGATCGATTGGTAAATTAAATACAGCACCTGTATCAACAGGATAATTTGGATTTTTCTTAAAGTACTCAGATAATGCAACTAATGTTGATGCACCGCCTCCGAAACCATTTAACATTCCAACCATTTGAGGCATACCGGTCATTGGTGTTTTTACGGCCATAATCCAGCCGGCTAATGAACCGATCAGCGCTCCAATTATTATCCATTCATAAGTCAGTACTTGTTGATCAAGTAAGGTAGCAACAATTGCAAGGAACATACCTAAAGCAGCGTATGCATTTCCCTTTCTTGCAGTTTTTGGTGAACTTAACTTTTTAATTCCAAGTATAAAAAGAATAGATGATATCAGATAAGTAATTTCTATTGCTATTAACATTTTCTATCTCACTTTCCGTCAGAGCCGGATCGAGACGGCTTTTTAAACATTTTAAGCATTCTATCGGTTACAAGAAATCCTCCAACAACATTTATCATAGCAAAGATTACTGCAACCATTCCAAGAATTGTACTTATTGTAAATTGTTCGAGCCCTGCACTAAGTATTGCACCAACAATTGTAATTCCCGATATCGCATTAGAGCCCGACATTAAAGGAGTGTGAAGTGTAGGTGGTACTTTTGTAATAAGCTCGAAACCCACAAAGATGGCTAATACGAAAACGTATATGTGCATCAAAAATAAAAACTCACCCATATGTGTTTCCCTGTTTAATAATTAATAATTTTTTTCTTTATTTGATTAGTTCTTTCACTCTTGCGTTAATTACTTCGCCGTTATGAGTTATAAGAGAACCTTTAACAATTTCATCTTCAAGTTTAAGCGTTATCTTACCTTCTTTACCTATGTACTGAATAAGGTTAAGAATATTTTTTGAATACATATCACTGGCATGATGAGGAACAAGACTTGGTAAATTTGGTTCACCGATAATTGTTACGCCATATTTTTTAACGGTCTTACCTTTTTCACTTATCTCACAGTTACCGCCAAACTCTGTTGCCATATCAAGAACAACGCTGCCAGGTCTCATATGTTTTACCATTTCTTCTGTTACAAGAACAGGAGCTTTTTTACCCGGTACAAGTGCTGTTGTGATAACAATATCAGCTTCGGTAACGTGTTTAAATATTACTTCCTTTTGCTTCTTCAAAAATTCAGGTGAAGCTTCTTTTGCATAGCCGCCGGCATCCTGCATATTTTCTTCAGTCTCAACTTCAATAAATTTTCCGCCAAGACTTTGCACTTCTTCTTTTACAGATGGACGAATATCCGAAACTTCAACAACTGCACCCAGTCTTTTGGCAGTACCAAGCGCTTGAAGTCCTGCAACGCCCGCACCCATAATTACAACTTTAGCCGGAGAAATCGTTCCTGCAGCCGTCATCATTAATGGAAAAATTTTACCGAGTGCATTGGCAGTAAGTAAAACACTTTTATATCCTGCAAGATTTGCCTGCGAACTAAGTGCATCCATTTTTTGTGCAAGCGTAGTTCTTGGTATCATATCCATTGATATAAGATCGATCCCTTTGTCTGCACACTTTTTTGCAATCTCCGGATAGTGTAAAACGTACACAAACGATATCAGGAGTGATCCTTTTTTAAGAAGATCAATTTCATTTTTGCCTGTTGTTGGATTATCAATTGGGCGCTGAACTTTTAAAACTATATCTGCATTTGAATAAAGTTCTTCAACTTTATCGATAACTTTTGCTCCTGCGTGAGTGTATTGTTCATTTGTAAATCCGGCATTTAATCCGGCATCTTTTTCAATCTGAACTTCATATCCGGCTTTTATCAACTTTGCCGCAACATCTGGAATACAAGCAACGCGGTTTTCACCCGGCAGGATTTCTTTTGGAATAGCGATTATCACAGATTTTTACTCCTCTGGATGTTAATTATTTTTATTTAGCATTTAAAAATTACTGCGATTATGAAAGAATTCCAATAAAATTAGTGCTGATTCGCAGCAGTATCTGAAAGTGAAAAATCATTTTAAGGATTTTAACTGTCCTTTTTTATATTTGTAAACGAATTTTCAATATTAAAACAGGATTTGTAATGAAGCTTCCACTTTTTCTTATCATAATTTTATTATCATCATTTAATAACTATTCCCAAGAAATCAATACAATGGAAAAAGTAAATTCAATTATCCAACAGGTTAAAGAAAAATTTGCACCGGATAAACGTGTTGCTATTTTTAATATTGAAGCTACTCAATCAGATAATAAAATCATTCTTAGGGGTGAAACTAATTTGAGTAATGCTAAATCAGAATTAGTAAAAATGATGAACAATTCTAATATAAAATTTGAAGATGAGATTGGATTACTCCCTTCAAATAAACTTGGGAATAAAAAATTTGGAGTGATTAATCTCTCAGTTGCAAATATCCGATCCAAGCCGGATAATCCTGCGGAACTTGCAACTCAAGCTATACTTGGGACACCAATTAAAATCCTTAAAAAAGGTGAAGATGGATATTATCTTGTTCAAACACCTGATGGCTACATTGCCTGGCTTGATAATGATGGTTTTGCATTTATGGATGAAACTGAATTGAATAATTGGTTATCATCCCCAAAGATTATTTACACAAATGTGTATGGGTTTTCTTTTTCAGAAGCTAACGAAAAATCTCAAACGGTTTCTGATTTGGTTGCAGGAAATCTTTTAAAAATTATTGGTGAAGATTCAAATTTCTTTTTAGTTAATTATCCCGATGAAAGAACAGCTTACGTTAAAAAAGATGAAGCAAAACTTCTTAATGATTGGTATAATGCTCTTAATCCAACTGGAGAATCAATTTTAAAAACCGCATACCGTTTTATGGGTATTCCCTATTTGTGGGGAGGAACATCTCCCAAAGGAATGGACTGCAGCGGTTTTACTAAAACTGTTTATTTTTTAAATGGAATTATTCTTGCTCGCGATGCATCGCAACAAGTAAATACAGGCGAATTGGTTGACACCAAAGATGGCTGGAAAAACCTGCAACCCGGTGATTTACTTTTCTTTGGACGAAAAGCCAGTGGTGATAAAAAAGAAAGAATAACTCACGTTGCAATTTACATTGGAGATGGAGATTTTATTCACGCTTCAGGGAGAGTGAGAATAAATAGTTTAAATCCGGCAAAATCATATTACAGTCAATACCGTGATAATATGTTCGTTAGGGCAAAAAGAATTCTAACTTCAGTTGGCAAGAATGGGATTGAAAGAATACTTGATAATAATTTTTATAAGGTAAAGACGACTCGGTGAGTCGTCTCTCTTTTTTAAATTCTTATAACTTATTTTTTTAAATGTTATTGTATTTTAGGAGACGAGCCATCGGCTCGTCTTTACTTTAATCAATAATAAAAAAATAATAGCATTACTATTGTAAA
>DAIRCT010000056.1:0-20801 GCA_036796535.1 Ignavibacteriaceae bacterium | reverse complement strand
GAAGGCACTGTGTTTGAGGTATCCGAAGCAAAAGAAATAATAGACACTCAAATTCCATTACCTGCACGTAGTGATGATTCGCATGATGTTCTTGGAACTTATCGGCTTGTCTCAGATAAAAATGAAATGAAAATTATTCCAAAGGATGAAAACGAACTTTTACAATTGTTACAATCAAGACATAAGGTTTTACTTTCTGCTCGCATTGATAAACATCCCGGTGAATTTAAAGTTAAAAATAATCGTGCCGGTGATACGCATTTTGTGGATGTTAAACTTGTTCGTGGTACACTTACTCGCGGCTTTAACTATTACAAAATTTTAACAGATGCATTTGCACGTGCAGCTTATATGATGTTTATTGTAAGTGAAGTCCATCCATTTGAAGATGGCAATGGTAGAATCGCTCGTGTTATGATGAATGCTGAATTAGTAAATCGCAACCAATGTAAAATAATTATTCCAACAGTATATCGCGAAGATTATTTACTTACATTAAAAAAACTAACTCGTGATAAAGACCCTGTACCTTATGTCGAAATGCTTACCAAAGCACATAGATTCAGTGCAAACCTTCACAATAATGATTATGACGAATTGTATAAGTATTTAGAAACTCACAATGCTTTTTCCGAACCCGATGAAGGAAAGCATCTTATCATAGATTAAATTTTAATTGATCATTGTAAACCTGTCCACCGTGGCGGATTGATAATTGTGTATTAACAGTGGGCTGTGTGTTTTGACAAACACTATTCAGGAAGTTCAAAATTTATTGTCACACTGAGCGTAGTCGAAGTGCGAAGAGTCTTCCCATCTTCCATTAACCCTCAATCACCTGTCCGCCTTTGGAGGATCATCCATTTTCCATAAAAATCGCTTGCATTTATATTGTCTTTTCTTTACTTTTCTTGTACTAAATATTTATCATTTGTTTAATATATCATTTGTATGCAAGAACAAACCAATAATAGAGAACTTCTCTCAATCAAAAAAACATCACAACTGCTTGGCTTCTCCCCCAGCTATATAGCTCATTTAATAGGATCGGGACAATTAGATTACGTCCTTCCTCCCGGTCACGTTCATAAAAAAATTTCACGTCAGGCAATTCACGATTTCATAAATAACAATACATTTAATAACAGTCTGGACTATTATGAAAACAACAAACTCAGCAAGATCGGCTAAACCTGCCTTCCGTCAGGTAGGGCGCAGCAGTACACAACGAGCTAAAATAATTCACATAAGTAATCTGGTTCATAAAAAATTAAAAATCTTTTGTGCAACACTGGAAATAGATCTCGGTCACACTGCAGAAAAAGCAATCTCTGATTACATCACCAAAAACAGCTAAGGGATCTATGACAAGAGTTAATGTTATTCCATCAGGAGAATATATAATCATCGAAGCCTGGAACAAGCATTGCCAAATAAGAGTAGCTGAAAAGGACAATCTTCTATTCTTCCGGCTAGTAAAAACCTGTTTCAAGCTTTATCTCAAAACACTAAAAACGTTATTACTTCCCTCTCCTTAATAAGGAAAGGGAACGAGGGTGAGGTATTTGAAATTCAATCTTACATACTATCAGCACTTTAGTGATTCACACAACGAACCTCAGTTCAAATTACTCAGAGCAAAATACGGTTGGGCGGGTGAAGGAAAATATTGGGCATTAATTAATATCATTGCTTCCAGCGATAACTGCCTGCTCGATATTTCCAACCCGCTAAACCTTGGAATGTACGCTGTGGATTTAGATCAAACCTATGATGAATTTATTTCATTCCTGGATTTTCTTTATTCTAAAGATTGTGGTTTAGTAATCAGAGTTGAAAACTATGTTACGACGGAAGGATTACAGGACACATTTGAATCAGTAATGAGACAAAGAAAAGTAGCCCGGGATAGAAGAATAAAAAAATTACTAAAACAATCTAATGGTACATATAAACTTTTTGAAATCTCTAAATAAAATACTGTGTTCTTTGTTCCGCACATTAAAAGAAATTCGTTAAAAAATTGTTTAGAGTGAAGGGATGAGCGAGAAAATCTGTTTGACCCCGATTCTATCGGGGGAGTTATTTTATCGCCTCGTAACGGAAAATAATTTTAGAATTTCTTTTTAAAGTGCATGCTTCTTTTCGTTCTTTTCTTACGCTAAGAAAAGAACATTTAAAAAGACTTTTGATTACAAATTAAAATCTCAATTAATCCTGAGACTCTTAAAAAAATATTTTAATTAACCAAATAAATTCTGAAAATATATATGGTAAAATATTTTATTAATAGCTTGGAATTTTCATTTAGTAATTTAAAATTCTATTGGTACTAGTTTAATTTTATTCACTAATTTTCTTATATGAAAGGAGGAATGATGATTCATTCTGATGTACTCAAAATTGTTTCAAATAATGTCGACAAGTTCGAGGAGGTTTACATTGATTTCCAGAATCTTGAAGCTACCTGTGAAATGCTTGTTGCTGCAGAACCTGATTCAATCCATCAATACATCAATATGTTGAAGAATACATTAATTAAATTCAAAACATCTAAATTCCAACTAATTGCCTCCTCAATCGGTCAGGAAGATCCTAACTTCTAAGAAGTACAGTTCCCTGATCGTTGAATAATGTGAATATGTTTAAACTATTTCATTAACCCGATATATCGGGATAAAAATAAAAAGACTGCAATCTTCATTGCAGTCTTTTTTATTCACTCCACCTCGCTGGAGAAATTCTTTTCAAAGTTGCTCTCGTATCCAAATGAATAAACCTATCCTTATAAAACCCTATTCCCATTGCTCCAGCCTTTGGCAGGAATTGAAAATAATATTCCTTATCCCATTTATCTAACTGAAGAAATAATTCTTTAAGATCATCTCGATCCTTAACAGTAAAATCAATCGCATTAAAATCAAGATGTAATGAGTTCTTGCTCCCTCCAACTAGCTTATTATATGCAGGTGATCTGTAGCTTGAATTTATTATTATTGGCTTATTATACCAGTTTCTTAATTCTTGGAGCACGCGTATTGTTGGAACTATATTCCACAGCAACTGCTTTGGGATCTTTCTCCCCAGCGTTATTTCATTCATCGTGAAATTATCTATCTTGTAATAATTAAGCTTGTTTTGAAGATTTTCTAACATTAGAATACCTTTTATAAATCATTATAATAATTGAAGTTAAAATAATTGATATAATCCAGATTAATCTTTCGGTAGTATTATTGCCTCTTAGAATTAAACCAGTCGAGTTTACCTTAACAGTATCATAAATCAGGATAGTATCTTTTATTGCAGGAACTTCCAGAATAAAATTCCTTGTCTTTGGATTGAACTCAGCTATTGCAGCAGTATCCGCTCTGCTCCCTTTTCTCAGTAATACAGCCCTGTAAACTGTGTCTTTAACTGAATTTTCATTGTCACACTGCCTGCCACTATGTGGAGCGAAGTCGAAGTGTGTAGAATTAAAGGCATTAACCGTAATAATATCCGCAGCTACAGTATCTTTAATAGCAGGACGAGTCAATTCAAGTTTTCTTAATACAATTTCTGATGTGCTGCATCCTAAAAGAATGAAGCACACCAGACAAAAAGGAATTAACCTTCTCATTTTGCTTTTGTTTTATTAGAGAAGTAACCTATCACAGCTACACCTATTCCAATAAAAAACGTTCCCCAGTTCCAGGGATTTCCATTAAGTGAATCAATATATTGTCCCACAGCGGAACCAACTGCTATAACAATTCCTGTTATAGTTGAAATCAAATCGTAGTTTTTCATAACTACTCCTATATTAAGTTTCGCTTCCAGCGATCCCTTAAAAATTTATCCTGACTCTCTACCCTTTTCTTCGCTATCCGCATTTACTTTCGCACATTAAAAGAAATGCATTTTAACTGACATAAAAAATTTTTTCTCCTACTGCTTTCGCTCATCATAAGAATTACGTGAAAAAATTGTGTGCAGTGAAGTGTTTAACGACAAAATCTGTTTGAGTGAGTCTTCGAGCGAGTTATTTTGTCGTAACGGAACGAAGCACAATTTTAGTAATTCTTTTGCAGAGCATGTTCTTTTGATACTTTTATTGCGTCAAGAAAAGTATATCTAAAGAATTACTTCTTCCCCGTATTCACAAACACATCTTCCTTAATCAACTCTCCCAACTTTTTATAATATTGCTCACTAAACCCATTCCCTGTTTCGTGCTGAAAAGCATGTACAAGTGCTTCCTGTTTATAATCAATCAATTTTATTTTCCTGTACAACTTCATTATCAAACCAATCAACAGCATCCCAAGTGGAGCAAGTAATAACTGTGCAACCCCAACAATCATTTGAAAAGTTTCAGTTGTCATTTTTGTTGCTCCTTTCCTTTTACGATTGACATTTGACCTTTCACATCTGTCAATTCAAAATCCGAGTCTTCTAATCGATACCTCTTCTTAAAATATTCCTTCGTAAACTTCACACCGATCTTACTTAGTACCTCATCCCTTTTTTCGCTCTCATCTACAATCTTTTCCTTTTTCTTTAATCTTATCTTGGGAGCATCAGTGTACCCCCAGTTTAGAAATGTCCAATATTGAAGTATTCGATTAATCCCATCTTCAACTATCTTCTTATCAGATAATCCAATGTAAGACAACATCTCTTTATGAATTTCCGCAGCTTTGTAACTTCCAACACCTTGCATATCAGTTGTTAGCGTTACAGTTAAAACAGCCTTTGAAATTTCTGTGTTGTGATGCTTGATTAGAATATCATATAATTGCCCTATATCGTATTGAGGAGATTCTTTCAACTCAATCATATCTTTCAGTGTATCCGGGAAAGCATAAACATTCTCACTTATCATTTCCTTTAACTGGTCCATAAAACCATCAACCTGGGCTTGAGTCCATCCTGCGGGATGATAACCAATTAAAAAAGGCATCCCATATCTTTCAACCATAAGCTGCCAAAACTCAGTTGCAGCTCTCTTAAAAGTTATTGGCCAGTAACACCGGGAAAGTATTTTATCACCATAAGGATTATCATAAGTTGCGTGAAAACGATTAACAATAAATTTAAATTCAGGTAATGGCTCGCCTTCCTCAAATAAATAAATCCCCGCTGAGGATTTCTTTCTTAATCTTAATTCATTCTCAATTGTAAAGATAAACCACTCTTGAGGTTTCGCTTCAATCTTAATTGGATCAAGTTCACCATTGGAATTATAAGCGTATGTTATCTCCTGGACAGTCATACCAAACAAAATGCAATCAAGAATCTCACTCATAATGCGTTGCAATGGAAGTGCATTCAATATCTTTTCTGCTTTCTTTTTAATCTCCCCTATCCTTAACCCTGCCTGTCCCTTTGCAGAATTTACATTTGAACTTAAACCTGAACTTAAACGTGTACTCTCATCCACTTCCCAATCCATCTGCAAAATCTGCAGCTTACGCTGTTGAACAGTAGCAGTTAAATGAGGATCCGTCAGCAGATCACGATAAATCTTAAAATCATAACCATTCTCAGCTAGTATTTCATCAGGATCAGGCAGCACAGTCATTAAGCGATTTAAAAACTCGAGTTTCTCTCTCGTTGCATACTCACTTGTTAATTTTATTTTTGTTTTCTTCTCCATCTTAATCCTTTCTGAATTTTGATTTTTTACTTTTGAATTCCATCATCCATTAAACATCATCCATCAAACATTTTCCATTACTTCCTATAACCTGAATATTTTTTACTTTTTGTCTCACTTCTTTTTAGGATACTAATTTTAACTTCATCAATGTCAATTGAATGTCCTTTTCTCTCATTCAAATACTTACTCATTATATCAACCTGATCATCAAACTCTCCACCTGGAAAATCCTCACACTCAGAAAGAAAATCATCAAGCCAGATTGCAGAAAATGGTAAGTAAACCCTTCCTGATTCAATCAGCGGTGAACAGGCATTTACATATTCAAGTTTATCTTTCTCAGCAGCTATTTCCTTAAGTGGAATCCGGGTGTTTCTCCTTAACTCCTGAATCAATGCCGTTCCGCTGCTCTTGTCTTCTATCCAAACCTGATCAGGTTTTTCTTTTTCATAAAGCTCAATGGCTTTTTTCTTTAGCTCCGGGAACTCTAATCTGTCTCTGAATAAATCCACGAGATAATATCCGTCTATCGTTTCAATCCAGGTCTCACAAACAGAAAAATCATTTTCCTGTTTAGTCTTTCCTGCAGTATCCCAAATCTGGATTTTACTTAATCGTTTCTTAGTCGCTAATGAATGAGGTTCAAAAAACTGGAACCATTCTCTTTTAATAATTCTCCCTTGTGATATGTCAACAAATCTCCCAAATACTTCTTGTTCGCGTAAGTGAGGAGGAGTCTCTTTTACAAGTTCATCAATCTCTATCGGATCAAGTAATGGATTGTCATAAGAGGAATAGTTATATGATTTGTAACGTCCTGATGTATCAATCAATCCTTTTTCAAATAACTCAAAAAACAAATGCTTCTCATTATTCTTTGTTCTCTTCCCTTTTGGAGTACCGCCAATGATAACTTCAGCTTTGTAATCAAGAGTCATTGGAAGGATTGATTCCTGCCAGATGTTTCTGTTCTTAAGGACAATACCAGCTTCGTTTATGATGATTAAATGATATCCAAATCCTTCAAGGTTCTCAGGTCTATCAGCAGAACGCAAGTCCAGAATACTCTCAACAGTTTGTCCATTTATGCCAAGCATAAGTTTTAGTTCACTTTTGTTTCTGTTATAATTCCATAAATTTTTTGAAACTTGCTTTAGTTCAGGTCTAAAGTATCTGTCAAAGTATCTTTCAATATTTGAATATATCGTATCAACCCATAGAACATTTAATCCCGGCTTCTTGATCATCTGCCTTAGTGTGTACATAGCCAGCCCTCGTGTAAATCCGAAACGTCTTCCCTTAGCAATAATTTTAAACCTAGCCGAATCATCAAAGAAAAATTCTCTTTGCTGCTTATGCAGCTTACTGATGTATTTGTCATTTATAATTTGCAAGCGTTCTGTGCATTATCATACTAGTTGGTTTGTATCCTTATCCAATAAACTCCTGCCTTGCCGGCTCGCTCCGAATCGACAAAGTCGAGGCGAGTAGGCAGGTTCCAGATAAAAATGTTATCAGGTTTTACACCGGGATTTACTCCACAGTAATGACACTTTTTTTCAATCATTTATTCCTCTGTTTTCATTATAAATTATTCATTGTTAACCTGCCTGCCGGTAGGCAAGGTTGTACATCGGTATGTGGATAACTATGTTGATAAGATGTTGATAACTCTTGTTTATACTTTATAAATCTTGTTGTAAATATATGAATATTTGACATATTTTGTAAGTCATAATAACAAATCGCCAGATTTTTTAAAAAGTTCGCCCGAACTTTTAAAAAGTTTATGCGAACCAAACAACAAATAAAGAAAGAAAGAAAGAAATTAATTATTATTACGATGTTGATATGTGGATAAGTCATCATTTCATCACCCCCTCATCAGTCTGAGATTTCAAAAAATCAATAGAATCTTCAGCCGCGCCGTCCACAACTTCAACAATGTGCTTTGTCCCTTCGCTGTTACTATCCCACAACTGAAATTTCTTTCCAAGTAACTCTAATGCTTTCAGTTTGCCAGCTATCTTTATTCTGATCTTGCCATCCTCAACAACTATTTCCGATACACCTGCTAATAGCTCAGGAGGAATCTTCTTCAGATCATCAATCGATAATTCTTTTTTATTCTCAATCATCCTCAGGATATCCCAGGTATTTGAAAATGCGATTTTGCCAACCTCCTTCAATACCATTGTTCCGCTAATCTCAAGCTTTTCTAATCTTTCTCTTAAAATCTCTTCCACAAAATCAGCTACGTGAGTTTTTTCATTTTGCCCACTTTTGCCTACCCAGGTAAAAGCTTTTTTTCTCGCTACCGTTTTTGAATAACCTGCTTTTATAGCTGCTCTTTCTGCATTCATCTTCTCATCAGCAAGGTATTCAAGTGCAAAAAGACGTTCTTTCCTGGTCAGCGCTTTCGGTGTCTTATTTGCCATTCTTTTTATTTCTTGTATTTTCTTGTTGTAATTTAGCAAAAGATTGTTTTATATTTCGCTAAGTTATTTCACAAAATATTTTTGAGGTAGTTATGAAACCATTTGAAATCTTCAGAACAGGCACCCACACTTCACTAAACGGACAAACAAAAGAATTTTCAGAAACAGATCTCGATACCATTGCAGGCTCTTATGATCCACAGCAGCACGAGGCTCCAATTGTTATCGGACACCCGGAAACTAATGCACCTGCTTATGGATGGATTGATAAACTCAAAAGAATCGGCGACAGGTTAATCGCATTCCCTAAGCAGGTCAGTAATGAATTTGCAGAACTCGTTAAGTCAGGTGCATTCAAGAAACGTTCAATATCTATCACACCAGATCTAAAATTAAATCACGTTGGTTTTCTTGGCGCTGCAGCTCCTGCAGTCAAAGGATTGAAGGATGTTGAGTTTGCAGAAAATCCCGATGAACTTGACTTTGCTAGCTTTGAGTTTGATGAGTTTGATGATTCAGAAAGTCTTGAACTTGAACCTGAACTTAAACTCAACAATTCCCTTTTGCTGTCAGAAAAACTTGAGCAATTCTCTCAAGAGATTGCTTCCCTAAAAACTTCCCTGTTGCAATTCGCAGATAAAGGTTTATCCAAAGATGATCTCGATAAGATTCATCAAAGAATTGATGAGCTTCGCTTCTCTATGCAGACAAATGAATTTGAACTTATGCTCAATGAAAAACTTGCTTATGGCTCGCTCACACCGGCAATGAAAAATAAAATTCTTAAGATCGTTGGATTCTTGCAGAAACAAAACTTCGCTTCTTCTGAGTTTTCTTCATCAAATTTCACAAGCAGGTAAATTCAATGTTTACCGAGCTAGTTGAATCTTTTCCACAGCTAAATCTTAAAAATGAATTTGCCACAAAAGAAACCACTTCCAAGATTAAAGTTGATGAGGATTTTGGCGATGCTGAGATTGATTCCGATCAGATGGAAATTCATAAAAAAGCTTTATCAATCTCTAAAGAAAAAAACATCTCTTATCTCGCAGCAGTTAAAGAAGCATCTGGAATTGAGTGATGAAATCATTTGGAACAAATAATAGTAAATCATTCTTTGGTAAAGGAAAGAAACCTGACATCAAAAAGAAAAAAAGTTCTGCTTCACCAAGCAGACACAGTCAGCCAGGTAATACTGCTTCACCAATCATTGATAATAAGCCAAGTTAATCAGTTTATGAACATTCACTTTCAAATTATTTGGAGTAATTAAATATGAGCACTTTATCTAAAAAACGAGTTGTAGATCCTGTTCTTACTAACCTTGCAAGGGGTTATTCAAACGCTCAGTATATCGCCTCTACTCTCTTCCCTATTGTCGAAGTAAACAAAGAAGGAGGAAAGATTCCTGAGTTCACAAAAGAATCATTCAAAATTTATAACACCGAAAGAGCTATTCGTGCAAGGTCTAACAGGATAAATCCTGAAGACCGCACAGAAATTGATTTTGTTCTTACTGAACACGATCTCGAATATCCAATTGATTACCGCGAAGCTCAGGATGATATCTTCCCTACTCTAGCACACGGAACTTTTGTTGTAACCGAAGGTATTATGCTAAGAATGGAAAAGCTCGCTGCTGATTTAGCACAGAATGATGTAGGCTATCCAACCGGGAATAAGGTTACTCTTGCTGCCGGGGATAAATTTACAACCACCACTTCAGATCCATTTGCAATCTTTAAGAATGCAAGCGAAGCAATAAGAATGAAAATTGCAAAGCGTCCTAACACTTGCGTAATCGGAGCTTCCGCATATGCTGCACTTCGTCAGCATCCTGCAATTATAGAAAGAATCAAGTACACACAAAAAGGAATTATTACAACAGAACTTCTCAGATCATTACTTGATTTTGAAACCCTTGTTGTAGGTGATGCAGTCTATGCAAGTGATGCAGGAGTTCTTTCTGATGTTTGGTCAGACAATGTTATCGTTGCATATGTTCCAGCCCGTCAATCAGATATACCACGTTCTATTTACGAACCATCTTTTGCATACACACTTCGTAAGAAGAATAATCCTGTAGTGGATAAATACACAGAGCAAGGCAAAGTACAAATAATCAGATCAACAGATTTATTCCTAAATAAAATAGTTGGCGCTGATGCAGGTTACATAATCAAAGACACTAACGCTTAACATTCAATCCCCTCTCCTTGTTATTCCCTCTCCTTACAAAGGAGAGGGTAAGGGTGAGGTTAAGTGAGGTAAAATGAAATACTTAATCACAAAAACAGACATATCTCTTAACGGAAAAATCCACAGCGAAGGATCAGTAATCGATTCAACAAACTTTTCAAAAGAAGATCTTGAATCAGTTTCGCACTTTTTAGTTCCTGTAGAAAAGTCTTCAGAATTTGTTACACTCGATACAACTGTTAAAGATAACTCTGCAGTTAAAATTGTTGAAACTCAATTAACCAAACGTAATCGTAAACCAAAACCAACTAATTAAAATGTTTTTTAACCGGCATCAAATAAATTCCGTGTATTCTGTTCCCATTGACTTTGCACATCAAAAGAAATTCGTCAAAAAATTATTTGAAGTGAAGGGATGAGCGAGAAAATCTGTCTGAACGAGTCTTCGAGTGAGCCTGCCTGTCGGGTAGGCAGGTTATTTTATCGCCCCGTAACGGAAAATAATTTTAGAATTTATTTTGGAGTGCGAGCTTCTTTTCGTTCTTTTCTTACGATAAGAAAAGAACAATAAAAAAAACTTTTATGCAATTATCCCGATATAGATCGGAATTCTTATCAAGAAAAATAGTAAGTAGAAAGGAAATTATATGAAAACCATTCAACCCATTCTTATAACCTCAGTAACTGCAGGTGTGGACCTATCCACAGCTACAAATTTATTTATCGGATTTAACGGTTCACTTTGTGCCAATGGTGCAAAACCTTTGGGAGTGCTTAATGCCAGCACAAATATTGGTGAACAAGCCCCTGTCATCGCTAAAGGTATTGCTATGGTACTAAGCGGTGCTGCTGTATCAGCGGGAGCTAAAGTACAATCCGATGCAACAGGCAAAGCAATCACCTATGCCGCTGGTGAAGTTGCAGGATTTTCACTTGATGCAGCTTCCGGTGCGGGAGAACTAATCAGAGTCTTATTATCATAGAATGACTATTTATCAGTATAAAATAATTTCTGCTCTGAATGTTTTATTACGCTTTCGCTCATCAAAAGAACTGCGTAAAAAATTTCTTCATAGTGAAGCGCTTACCTGCCGTTCAGGCAGGTTAAAAAAGAAATGCTGTTTGAGTCCCGTTCTACGGGATGAGTTCATTTCTTTTAGCGTAACGGCGAAGAAATTTAGCAGTTCTTTTGGAGAGCATATTTCTTTTGGTTCTTTTCTTATGCTAAGAAAAGAACATATAATTTATTTATAATCTTGATCTTTTAATTCTTTTTCTATGCAGAGAAAAATATAAAGAAAGAAATTTTATGAAAACAGAACAACCAATCCTCATCACTTCAATTAAAGCAAGCGAAGCTTTCCCAAAATATAAATTCATAAGCTTTAACGGATATCTCTCAGCCGAAGGAACAAAACCCCTTGGTGTAGCACAAGTAGATTCAGATGCAAATGATTTAGTCCCAATTATTGTTCAGGGAATCGCTGTCGTAGTATCAAGTGATTACATTGCTGCTGGTTCCAAAGTAAAAGTAATGGATGATGGATATGCTGCAGATTATGATGGTGGTGAAATAGCAGGATATGCCTTAGATACATCCACAGGTCCCAGTCAGTTGATTAGAATTCTATTAGTCTAAGCATTTCTTAATGAACTGGAAAAATTATTTCATACTAACGCTTCTGCTTGCAATCGCAGCTTTATGTAACTCTCAGATGGATATAATTCAATTTAATCCTTCACGTGCCTGGTTTAGCGGATGGTGGATTGCTGCCAATTGGCAGCAATCCTGGATACAAAAATATTTATTCGGCTGGACCGTTGACGGCTGGCATCTATGCAAAATTCTTTTCTTAACATCATTACTTAGTATGGTAGGTTATATGATAAAACTAACAAAAAGACAAAAATGGTACTTCACATTTATTTATACAATAATATTGCTAATGGCTTGGGGGCTGTTGTTTGAGGTATTTTATATTTTATAAAATATAAAACCTGATACCGGAGCAGTAGGGCAAGCTCTAGCAGAATGCCTTGGAGTGGAAGATTCTTAGCCTATAGACGTATACTCAATTAATCTTAAGTATTTCAAAGAATTAGATTCAATTTTAGACCCTAATTTGAATTGCTTCGCAAACAGCAATAGTTTATATTTCAATTATATGAATAATAGTTTGTCCAAAATAAAAATATTTATTGCAACTTTAATACTTGGTGTATTTGTACTTTCATTTCTACACTGTGAACTTGGCTTCTTAAGCAATAATGATTATAATCATTCCTTTCACGATCATTGCACAATTGTAAAGGGCAGTACAGTACCGACTGAAAAGACAAATAATAATGACTTAACCAAACTAAAAGCTGTCACTGTTTTCATCCCAAATAACATTCAGGAAGAAGGCCAGAATACATTAGCATTCTATTCAGAGACTGATAACCCACATTACACAGAAAAGACAAACAAAGTTTATCTTCATAACAGCATATTTCTTATTTAACATTTCGCAAAATTTTCTTTAGTCCGATTACCGGACATTAAACCATAAAATAAATTTTTGGAGAAAGTATTAACAAGCTCTTGTGGCTGTTCGTATTGACTTTATCTATAACGAAGTTATACGGACAAGCAGAGATTATAAAATTATCATTAAATGAGCCGATAGAAATCGGGTTGAAGAATAAGCCGGAAAATTAAAAGCGCGATGGAAAAATAATCATCATTAATGTTGAAGAAGTCGTGAAGATTAGAACTAATGAAAGAGGGAAAGCAGCTATTTAATCTGCTTCTTTTTAATAAAATATTAAAGAGGTGAAAATGAAAATATCAAGATTAATTTTACCCGCAATCTTTATCGTGGTTATTGCTGTAATGTACTTTACATATTTCGCTTCATCGGATGAATTAGGCTCATTCAGTAAATTCAGCCCGGGCAGTGAAATTAATCAGGAGATAACTGTTGCTATTGTCAAATCTAAAGATTTTGAGAGAGATGCAAGCGGAAATATTACTTCTTTTTATGCCAAGGATAAGAGTGGCGTGGAAGCACAAGTCTCATCCCACGAACCAATACCGGCTGAGATCGTTAATGCTGAAGTAGTGGAACTGCTTGGTCATATGCACGAGAATAGTTTGGTTACTTCAAAAGTTACTATTATAAAATGACAAAAGTATAAAATAATCTGAGAGACATTTATGTTAGGAAATATTCTTTTGGTTGCAGCATTATTATTTGCCCTATATTCTTTGTCTATGTATTATAAGGCGAACAAAGGATTCAACACGATAGGGAAAGCCAGGATTGGTTATCATTTAACTACAATAGCGGTTATAATTACTTCTGTATTATTGCTCTTTTTAATACTTAATCATCAATATGAGTACAAATATATATTTGAATACAGCAGTAGCGACCTTTCGACGGGGCTTTTAATATCCTCATTTTTCGGCGGGCAGGAAGGAAGCTTTTTACTATGGCTTTTATTCACGGTACTGATTGGCATGTTGATTATTATCCAAACTTCAAGAGAAAATAATTTTGAAGCGCAAGTAATGATGCCTTTTCTTTTTGTCATTATTTTTCTGCTGGTTATGCTAAACCCGCTATTAAAAAGTCCCTTTAGTTATTTATGGACTGATCCGACTTTTGTTGAAACAAAATTTATTAATCAGAATATCTTGGGATATTCCTTCATACAAAATTTTATATTTCAGGATAAGGAAGCCGGGAAATCTTTTGTTAAAATCAGTGAAGAGCTAATTAATGCTATTAAGCAAAATGGTTTTTCAACAGATAACTTAATTATTCAGGGAAAAGGTTTAAATCCACTGCTGCAAAACTTCTGGATGCAGATTCATCCGCCTTTTTTGTTCTTAGGATTCGCACTCGCCTCAACACAATTCTCCTTTGCCATTGCAGCATTGATCAGAAATGAATACAAATTATGGATTAAATTTAATTTAGCATGGACAATAGTTACAGCATTATTTTTATGTCTTGGAATAATGATTGGCGGTTACTGGGCTTATGGAGTTTTAGGATGGGGCGGTTATTGGGCATGGGACCCGGTGGAAAATTCGAGTCTTATTCCCTGGATATTTTCAGTAGCATTAATACATACACTTATAGTTCAAAAACAATCTCAAAGTGAACATAAACTGGGAAGCTTGGCAAGAACTAATTTAATATTATCGGTTTTCACTTTTGTTTTAGTTATTTACAGCACCTTTCTTACACGCAGCGGAGTTCTTTCCGAAGCTTCAGTTCATTCATTTAGTGACCCGGGTTCTTTTGTTTATTCTGTGCTAGTTATTTTTCTAATAGGTTTTGTTCTATCGGTATTTGTTGGAATTTATAGTAGAAGAAAAACTTTAAATAGTAACAAACCTCTATCCCAGAATATTTTGTCACGGGAGCTTGGACTTTTTTATGGTTCAATGCTATTGATTGGTTCTGCGGTCGCAATTCTTTTTGGAACTTCCGCTCCGATATTCGGCAGCTCTGTGGATTTAACTTACTATAATCAGATTAATATACTCATAGCTGTTTTTATGGTTCCGCTTATTGGATTTACATTATACTCATATTGGCAAAACACTTCTACAAATGTGTTTATTAAAAGAATAACAGTATCAACTACGATTTCAATTGTTGTTACTTTTTCCCTTTTATACTTAACTGGTATTTGGGATTTTCTTTATGGTATGCTTTTATTGGCATCGACCTTTACTATAATTACTAATATTGAATTTATTCTAAAATTTAATAAGAACTTTATGTTTATGGGTGGTCATATTGCCCATATTGGTTTTGGAATATTTCTGATCGGTGCGCTTTTCAGCGGTGTATTGTCAAAATCCGAGACTTTAGATCTCCCTAAAAATAATAGCCAATCGGTTTTCAATAAAAAGCTGACCTATTTGGGAAATGAACCGGTAGAGGACGGTAAGAAATATGCTTTCAATGTTCGAATAGAAGATGGAAATAATACTTACTTTTCGAAACCTATAATGTATATTTCGGAATATAACAACAGCTTAACGAGAGAACCGGATATTTTAATCGGCGCTGCCAGAGATTTATATATTTCTCCATTATCTTTTCAGGATGGGCAAGATGGCGGCAGTAAAGAAATTGATTTAAAGAAGGAAGAGCCTTATAAAATAGGTAATTCGGAAATACTCTTTGAGAAATTCGATCTTCCAAAAGATGCTATGGAAAAAATGAAGAACAAAGAACCTTTTGATATTGCGGCAATTATTAAAACTACTTCTAACGGAGTTGAAAAAAATCTAAACATAGTTGTTAATGATTCTTTGAAGAACAGTTTCAAAATTGATGAGGAAGGGCTAACTCTTAAAGTTAATCATTTTGATGTAAGCGGAACATTAGAATTAATTGTAAATGATTTGAATAATACACAAGAAGCTAAACCAGAAATACTTTCTATTGAATACAGGGAAAAACCTTTAATAAACCTTGTATGGGCTGGCGTATTGTTAATGTCATTCGGCTTTATAGTAATGATAATTAGAAGGTTTCGGGAGATAAAAGTTTTATAAAAGAAATTTATGCACTTAAGAGAAGTGGAAGCCACAGTAACTTACGTTGTTGAGGTTAAATATGAAGGAAATATAGAATTAAAAGTACTTAACAAACTAACAGATTGTATTTATGAAAAAATAAGGAGAAATTAAATTAGGAGAGAATGATGATGAATCTTTCATTAAGTTTGTGCATCATACAATATGGAAATGATTAAACATTTGATAAAATATCGTGCGTTGTCAGTAGCTATTTTAGTTTTGGCGCCATTATTAATTTGGTTCTTATATTCTGAACTTGGACAGTTCACTATTGAAAAGGAACATCCAGCTATACAAGATTATTGCCAGATTGTAAATGTAACAAAAGCAGAAACCGGTAAAGTTGCAGTAAGTGATTTATTTAAACTGAAAGTTGAAAAAAGATTTTGTTACACTAATATTGATGCGACAAGCATACACCTTACTTCATATAGTCAATTAGACATTGAGTATTTTCACGCACCACGAAAAACTTCTAAAATCTATCTTTTCAATAACACTTTTCTAATTTAATACTACCCTTTTTAGAGGATGCACAGACATTCTCTCTTTTCAAATTATCCTTTAAACATTTAAAGGATATGTTAATAATATTTATAATTTATTAAACGTTACAAGGAGTAATACAATGTTAACTTCAAATAAAAAATGGTTTGCCGGAATTGCAATAGGAATTGTAGTTCTGCTTGTGTCTTTAACATTATTTGGACAAGACAATCCAAATAAAAATAATTCTATGAATCATAATTATGACTCATCTTGGTGGAATTCCAATGTTCCGGAAAAGTATTGGTTTAATGATGATCAATTAAGCCAGGTAAACAAAATAAAATCGGAATACGATGAATTAATTCAGCCGGAAATAGAAAAACTAAATTCAGTGCGTGGAGATTTTTCTGATTATCAGCAGCAAGATGATATCAGCTCCAAACGTATCAAAGAATATCAAAGCCAAATAAGAGGGATTGAAGACAATATATATAGCTTAAAAAGCGAAGCTGGAAACAAGATTAGAAAAGTTCTCAATAAAAGTCAGAGAGCATATTTTAACGATTCACGGATTGGCTGGTGGGATGGATTTTATGATAGATGCGGTTGGGGCTATGCAGATATGAACTATGGAATGAGAAATCAAGGATATATGGATTATGATAAGAGTGACCACCATAGGATGTATAATAACGGCAAATGCTGCTGGTAATTAAATAAAATAATGACTAATAATCTTCCCGCCATTTAGGCGGGGAGATTCTAAATAGGAAATTTAAGGACGAATTAATGAAAAGAATATTAAATAATATCATAGTTATTGTTTTTATTTCCTCTTTTGCAATCGCTAATAGCTATGCACAAGATACAGCAAAAGTAATCGGAACGATAGGCAATGAAAAAATGGGCAAGGATAAAATTGTTATTTGTGTTTATGGAACGGCAGCTTGTGTGCCGGTAAATATAGATTCAACTGTGACCATAAAATTCCGGAACAAAGAAACGAAATTTACAGAACTGCCTTTTGGACTTTATTTGGAAGCGGAGACTACCAAAGATAAAAACGGAATTAAAGTTAAGAACTTAGTGATTGATGAAAATAAAACAGTTATCTGTTTAACCGAATTGAAAGAAGGACAGGATAAAAAGCTGAACGAACTATTAACAAGCATTAAAGGCGTTAATAAATACGAGCTAAACACGAATTCAAATCAAATCTTTATTGAATTCAGCAGCAATATTATTGCTTATAAAGATTTGGAAAACAAAATTAAAGAAGCTGGTTTTGAATTAGAATAAAAAAACCAAAGGATTAAGAGACTTTATATAAATGGAATCATTAGATGCAAAAGCTAAATCATTAGCAGAAGTTCATTCTACTGTGGATGTAAAAAGTCAATCCAGCTTTTGGAGAAGACTTTTTATTTTTTCAGGACCGGCATTTATGGTTTCTGTTGGATATATGGACCCGGGCAACTGGGCAACAGATTTAGCAGGTGGCGCTCAGTTCGGTTATAAATTAATATGGGTTATACTTCTTGCCAATCTGATGGCGATACTTTCTCAGTCACTGAGCGCTAGGCTGGGAATTGTTTATGGGCGGGATTTGGCACAAGCTTGCAGAGACAGTTATCCTAAACCAATAAACTATATTTTATGGATACTTTGTGAAATTGCGATTGCTGCCTGCGACCTTGCCGAAGTTATGGGATCTGCAATAGGTCTTTATCTGCTTTTTGGAATTCCAATTATGTGGGGAGTTATAATAACAGCGTTTGATGTTTTTGTGCTGATGCTTTTATTATCGCTTGGAATTAGAAAGATGGAAGCATTTATTCTTGCATTGGTTTCAACAATTGGATTGTGCTTTGCGTTTGAAATGTTTCTTTCACAGCCGCCGTTATTAGAGATTTCAAAAGGATTTGTTCCGACAGCATTAAACGGGAATGCATTATTTATAGCTATTGGAATTATTGGAGCTACAGTTATGCCGCATAATCTTTATTTGCATTCTGCATTGGTTCAATCCCGGAACGTTGAAAGAACACAAAAAGGTTTGAAGGAAGCTAATCATTTTAATCTAATTGATTCGATTGTTGCTTTGAATGCTGCTTTCTTAGTAAACGCAGCTATACTTGTGCTTGCAGCATCGGCATTCTTTTTAACCGGTCATTCTGATGTTGCTTCTATTATTGATGCTCATTCCCTTTTAGCGCCGCTGCTAGGAAATAAATTTGCACCAATTGCATTTGGAATTGCTCTGCTTGCAGCGGGCCAATCTTCAACACTAACCGGAACTTTTGCCGGACAGATTGTTATGGAAGGATTTATTGGATTGAAAATACGTCCTTGGCTGAGGAGATTGATAACACGTCTTATAGCAATAATTCCAGCAGTTATAGTTATGAAAATATCCGGTGAAAGGTCTATTGATTCATTGCTGGTTTTATCGCAAGTAATTTTATCGCTTCAATTACCTTTTGCTCTTGTTCCCTTGCTTCATTTTACTTCGAGCAAAATTAAAATGAAAGAATTTGCTTCGAACAATTTGATTAAATTATTTGCCTGGCTGGCAGCGGGATTGATTATTTTTCTAAATATAAAATTAGTAACTGACTTTATATTTGAGAGTATTTCTACTCCGGGATTAGTCGGAGATATAATTAGATATTTTGTTGTGCCGTTAATTACCTTTGTTATGTTGCTTTTATTATGGATAACTGTTGAGCCATATCTGAAGAAAGAAAAATTAGGTAAGATGAAAAAAATATTCAGAAAGAAAATTATGGATATATCTGGTTCGCAAAATAAAGAAAGCGCTTTTAAAAAAGTTGGAATTGCCTTGGAAGGAAAATCAGAAAAGGATGAACAAATTGTAAAAGGAGCTTTGGCTTTTCTTAAAAATACATCGGCGGAAATATTTTTAATACATTGTGTTGAAACAGTTGCAGGAAGATTCATAGGAGGAATGGTTGCCGATTCAAGAGCAATAGAAATGGAAAAATATCTTAATGGTTTTTCTGAACAGCTAAAGGTTATGGACTTCAATACACGCATTACAATATGCGGCGGAGAGCCGGAAGACGAAATTGCAAGAATTTGTAAAACTGAAAACATAGGGCTATTAATTGTTGGCAGTCACGGTCATAAGCTTATTAAGGATATTATTTATGGCTCTACTGCTAACGAAGTAAGACATAGAGTGAGAATTCCGGTTTTAGCTATTCCGGTTGATTAATGTTTTATGAAACGGAACCTATAAGAAAATTTTTACACCATATCCAAAAGGATAAATAATATTTTATAATTAAAAAGGAGTAATAAAATGAAACAAACAAATTATGGATTCTCGAAAGTAGTTAACCTCGGTTACGAAGAAGCAATTGAAAAAGTTACCGAAGAGCTAAAGAAAGAAGGTTTCGGCATTCTTACCGAAATTGATGTTAAAGAAACATTGAAGAAAAAGCTTGATGTTGACTTCAAGCCATACAAAATACTCGGTGCTTGCAATCCGCCGTTTGCATATAAAGCTTTGCAATCTGAAGAACAGATTGGATTAATGCTTCCGTGCAATGTAATCGTTTATGTGAATGACAAGAACGAAACAGTTATTGCTGCAATAGATCCGATTGCATCAATGCAGGCTGTAAAGAATGATAAGCTTGGTGAAGTAGCTGAAACAATACAAGGTAAATTAAAAAAGGTAATTGAAAAACTTTAAAGGATAAAAGATATGAAAGTTAAACTTATTGGTCTAGCAATAGGGTTGGCTATTATCCTAATTTTAACTTTAATAATCATTATAACTAAAGGATGATACTTAGAAAGAGAGGGTAGATTGTTTCACAAAGATTAGAAAAATATATGGCAATAATTTTTTTAAATAATACAGTGAAAAAATATCAGTTAAAAAAAATTGACTGCGCTTTTACTTGATATGATTCTTTATATTAAAAATTTATAATGAAGGTTAAAAACAAAAGAATTAACGGATATTGTTATACATTAATAAACATCTATATAGCTTAAGTGAGAAAATTTTATGAGACGACGAGACTTTATAATTAAATCGGCAATTGCGGGAGTTGCTCTAACTGCATCGAAGCTATTTTCTTTCGGTAAAAATAATAATAAGTTAGTTGGTAATCCTCTGCGCTTTCCTCCTGAACTGCTGCCCGGTGAATCATTAATTTTCAATTCAGCAAATGTTGAAGTCTGGCCCGGAACAACCACACAGGTTTTAGCTCTCAACAACTCGTATCCCTGTCCAACGATCAGAGTACAGAAAGGTAATAACTTTTCAGTTCTTTTCGAAAACCAGTACACTGAAGAAGCAACCATTCACTGGCATGGACTGGTTGTACCGGAGTTAATGGATGGACAACCGAAAGATGCCGTTCTTCCAGGCGGTAGTTACACTTATTCATTTCCTGTTTTCCAG
>DAIRCT010000055.1:0-21366 GCA_036796535.1 Ignavibacteriaceae bacterium | reverse complement strand
CATGCAATCATGCAATCACGCTATGACTTAATTCGCACTGATGTATGGATGCACGACTGCATGATTAATTTTAATCGAACTAATTTTATCTGTCCAGATTTCCTCTTATCGCCTGATCTCTTTCAATAGATTCAAATAACGCCTGAAAATTTCCTTGACCAAAACCTTCAGCTCCATCGCATCTTTGTATTATCTCATAAAAAAACGTTGGTCTATCCCCCACCGGTTTTGTAAATAACTGGAGTAAATATCCTTTCCCTTCTAAGTCGCAAAGAATTCCGAGTTTCTGAAGATCATCGATATTCTCTTTTATGTTCCATCCTTTTTCTTTAAGCATATTGTAATAGGTATCAGGTGGAGTGCTTAAGAATTCAACCCCATTTGCACGCATAGCTTTAATTGTAGAAATAATATCCTTAGTTGTTATTGCCACGTGTTGAATCCCGGAGCCAAAATATTCATCAATGTATTCTTCTATCTGAGATTTTTTTAGTCCTTCAAAAGGTTCATTGATTGGATTTTTAATTGGTGCTCCTTCACGTGAACGAACAACTTTTGAAAGAAGTGCAGAATATTGTGTTGATATATCTCCTTCTCCAAATTCAATAAACGTTTCAAAGTTCAAACTTTTATTTAAATAATTTGCCCAAAGATTCATCTCATTTGTTCTCACATTTCCGACAATGTGATCCACAGTTTCTAATCCTGTATCTTCATTTTTAATAATAATATTTTGTACGGGTTTACCATAACCAGGTTTAAAAAGTCCTTTATAATTTTCTCTGTTGATAAAAACAATTTCAGCATCATCATAAAGTTTTATAGCGGCTTCCTCTATAAATCCATATTCATCTTCAAATCTCTTTGGATATCTAACCGGAATTCCACCGTTTTGCAATGATGTTTCAAAAGATTTGCTAACATCTTTCACTCTCACAGACCAGCGCTTTACTCCATCCCCATGTTTTTCAACAAATGAAGCAACATCATAAGTCGAGGGTTTTACCGCAGATGTGAGAACAATTCTTACATTATTTTTTTCGAGAAAATAAGAGACTCTATCTCTATTTCCGGTTTCCGGACCTAAGTAGGCCTTGACTTGCAAACCCATGGCTTTTGAGTGCCAGTAAGCCCACATTTTTGCTGAGCCCACATAGAACTCCACAAAATCATAACCAATTAATCCTAAATTGTTTGACATTTATAAAACTCCGATTAGTTATTGGGGTGAATAATTATTTCAAAGTTAAGAGAAATAGATTTCAGAAAAAAGTAAGATATGAATCTAAATCACAAATTATCCAAAAGCATAAAATCAATCTTTCTCCGCTTCTTATTAGCAGCAAGATTTTTCTGATCATATTTGCAAATTTTCATCAAAGGACAGATGGAGCAATCCGGATTAGTGGGCTTACAAATTTCTCTGCCTAACCTTATAAGGTTTGTGTGAAAAGAATGCGCAATTCCTTCAGGGATGTGATTTAAAATTGCATAAAAAGTCTTTTCAGGATTGTTTGTATTTACCAATCCTATTCTGTTCAAAGTTCTATGAACGTGTGTATCAACCGGACAAACATTTCGACCGAGTGAAAAAAGTAATACACAGCTTGCAGTTTTAACGCCCACACCTTTATAAGATGTTAACACATCAAGAATTTCATCGTTTGGCTTTTCTTTTATGTGATCCAGAGAAATATTTTTCTGAGTTTTCTTTAACGATTGGACTAATTCATAAATGGCTTTAGATTTCTGTTTACCCAAACCAGCTACTTTAATAAATTTTTCTATCTGCGATGCACTGAGTTTAGTAAGCTCATCCCAACTTTTAAATTTGTCCTTTAAATTTCTATAAGCTTGATATGAATTTTTATCATTTGTGTTTTGAGATAATATTGTTCCAATAATCGTATCTAGCGGGGTTGGAAGTTCTTTTGCTTTCGCAGGGATTCCAAAATGTTCAATAAGTAATTGATTTATTTTTCCAATTTTCTTTTTCATACTAAAACTTTTTTCCAAAGATATAGATATAATTCATTATTTTTGAATTAAAATTTATGGAGATTTAATGTCAACTTTAATGGTTAGTATTTCGGGCATTCGCGGAATAGTTGGTGACGGACTCGATCCAGAAGTTCTTGTAAAATATACTAATGCTTACGCTGATTTTGTTGGTTCGGGTAAGGTTGTTGTTGGGCGTGACGCAAGAATTACCGGAGAAATGGTTAATCAAATTGTCACCGGAACACTGCTTGCAAAAGGACTTGATGTAATTGATATTGGAATATGTCCAACTCCCACTGTTCAGTTCACAGTAAAAACACTCAAAACGCAAGGTGGAATAGCAATATCTGCGAGCCACAATCCAAACGAATGGAATGCTTTGAAGTTGTTAAACAGCACCGGACAGTTTATGTCGCCTGATGAATATCAAAAAATGAAATTACGTTTAGACAAACCAGGCAAATTTGTAGATTGGAGTAAGATCGGTAAAAGAACAATTTATTCTGAAGGATTATCAAACCATATAAATTCAGTTTTATCATTGCCAATTATTGATGTAGAAAAAATAAAAAATAAAAAATTAAAAGTGCTGGTTGATTGTGTTAACGGTGCCGGAGCATATTGCATCCCGGATTTATTAAGATTATTTGGTTGTGATGTAATTGAAATGAACTGTGATAAATCCGGTGTATTCCCTCGTCTGCCGGAACCTATTCCAGAAAATTTAACACAAACTATGAAGGCAGTAAAAGAAAACAATGTAGATCTAGGAATTGTTGTTGATCCCGATGTTGACAGACTTGTTTTGATTACTGATAAGGGTGAACCATTCAGTGAAGAAAATACAATAGCACTTGCAACGGATTTTGTGTTAAGCAAAACCAAAGGTAATGTTGTCATAAATCTTTCAACATCAAGAGCAGTTGAAGATATAGCAAAAAAATATAATTGTACATCTTTCCGATCGCCGGTTGGTGAGGCGAATGTTGTAAAAAAGATGAAAGAGGTTAATGCTATTATTGGCGGTGAAGGTAGTGGCGGAGTTATTTATCCAGCACTTCATTATGGAAGAGATGCATTAGTTGGAATTGCTTTTACATTACAGTACCTGGCTGATTCAGGGAAAAAGCTTTCAAAGATAAAAGAAGAATTACCAAATTATTTTATCACAAAGAAAAAGATTGATCTGAAAAACGTTTCACCTGATGAAGTTATTAGCAAACTTATCGAAAAATATGCTAATGATAAGATCAATACTGAAGACGGTTTAAGAATTGATTTTTCAGACCATTGGGTGCATTTGCGGAAATCAAATACGGAACCGATAATTAGAATTATTGTGGAAGCACGGGATAAAATATCCGCAGAAAAATATGCTGAAAAATATTTTAATGAAATAAAAAACTTAATGTAGTTTAGATCTTTTTTGGATGTAACTGAAGAGTGCCTTGTCAAAAGGCGTTGAAGTCTCAATCAGATTATAATCAAAATTAGAGTTTAAACATTCACGCTTTATCTTATTTGTAAATTCATTCATTGCTTGTTGATAAGCTTTCTGAATTTGATATGGCTGAGTTGTAATTTCCTCCTGTGTTTCCATATCTCTGAATATCGCATCTTTGCCAAATCCAAAACTTTTCTCCATTGGATCTAATATCTGAAAAATAATGACCTCGTTTTTCATGAAAGAAAACTTTTTTAAAGATTTAATTACTGAATCAATGTCATCAAAAAAATCTGAGATAATAATTACTAATCCTCTTCTTTTAATCTTTTCTGCAATTTCACCAAGTGAAGAAGCTGTATTTGTTTTTTCTCCTGCAACAACCGTAGATAACTGTCTTAATATTTCCTGAAGATAAGTTCTTGATGACTTGGGAGGTAATAGTTTATCAATTTTTTCTGAATAGAGCGCTAATCCGACAGCATCCTGCTGTTTTATCATTAAATAACTTAATGCAGCGGCAAGTATCATCGAATAATTTAATTTAGAAATATTACTACCGGATTTAAACTCCATCGATTTACTTGTATCCAGAATAATATAACTTTTTAAATTTGTTTCCTCTTCGTACTGCTTAATAAAAAATTTTTCTGTCTTACCAAAAACTTTCCAATCAACGTTTTTTAAATCATCACCCTGCATATATGGCCGGTGTTGAGAAAATTCAACACTAAATCCGTGATAAGGACTTTTGTGCAATCCAACCATAAATCCCTCAACAACCAGCCGGGCACGTAGTTCCAGATTACTTAGCTTGGAAATTATTTGAGGATCTAAATATCTTCGATGGTCGGAAAAAGATTTACTCAATTTTTAGCGACCTCTTTTTTCTTAAGAATTTCTTCGGGAGATAATCCCATATTATCAAGCTCATCCTGTGCGGATTGTACAAGAGGACTATTTGGATATTTCTCAAGAAATAATTTATAGCTTGCTGTGGCTTCATCAAATTTTTTAAGATCATTTGCTAAAATAAATGATGACATGAATAATGAATTAGCAGCATCTTCACTATCAGGATACTTATCAAACACTTCTCTAAAATATTTTTGGGCACGATTAAAAGATTCTTCAGGAGAAATGCTTTTATCTAATTGTCCCTGATAAATTGTTGCCAACTCAGTTAAAGCTTTTGGAGCTAATTTACTTTCCGGATATTCTTTTAATAATGTTTCAAGAGCTGTAATTGACTCGGTTACTTTATTTTCCTTTAATAAACTTTTTGCCTGATCAAGATATTGTTGATCTGTTGTTTTGGAGCAAGATATAACTAAAAAAATTATTAAAAATGATAAGGACAGCTTCTTCATGATTTTTTCCTGTTTAAATTAAAAATGCGGTCAAAATTATCGAATTAGTATTGAAGTAGCAATTCAAATTATATATAACTGATTATTAAGAATTACAAACATTATTTTAATTGATCATTCTTTCGGATAGATTCTTCAGCTATTTTTTTCTTAAACACTTCTAATCTTCCAAGCAATTCATTATCACCAGTTGCAATTATTTGTGCTGCAAGAATTCCTGCATTCTTTGCACCATTAATTGCTACGGTTGCAACTGGAACTCCGGAAGGCATTTGTACAATTGATAATAATGAGTCCAATCCTTCTAATGATTTTGATTTGATTGGTACACCGATAACAGGTAATGGAGTATATGCTGCTGTAACCCCTGGTAAATGGGCTGCCGCACCTGCTCCGGCGATAAATACTTTCATCCCCCGTTTATGTGCATCAGTAACATATTCTGCTAAAACATGTGGCGTTCGATGTGCAGAGATTATTTTCATCTCATTCGAGATTCCAAAATTATTTAAAATATCAGAAGCTTCTTTCATTATTGCAAGATCGGAATCACTTCCCATAATTATACCGACTAAAATTTTTTGTGACATAGATACTCCTTATAAATAATTTTATGAATAACTAGAATGAACTTCTCCAATCAATTGGAATTATTTTTTTACCATCTGATTGTAGTAAAACAGCGCCAAGCGAATCTGTTCTAAATACTTTTGAACCAAGAGATTTTAACCTTTGTAAAACAATTTTGGATGGATGTCCAAATTTATTCTTTATACCTGCACTAATCAAAGAAATTTTGGGAGAGACTGCTTTTAAAAATTCATAAGTCGATCCTGTTTTGCTTCCGTGATGCCCAACTTTAAGAACATCAGAATCCAATAGATATTTATGATGTTGAAGATAATAACTTTCAGCAGGAATTTCAGCGTCTCCAACAAACAAGAAACTTGTTTTGCCATAAACAATTTTCATAAATCCGCTTTTATCATTTGATGATAAATTATCAAAATATTTATCATTTATATCATTAAAGATAATGATTGTTGTTCCACCAATTTCCAAACTATCCAGATGATATGAGGTTCGGGGAATACTCAACTTATCTAAATATTTTTCTAATCTAATTGATTTATCAGATGAATCAGGTTCTGGTCTGTAAATTTCTTTTATCCGATTATTAAAAATTAAAGATGCAAAACCGCCGTAATGATCAAGATCTAAATGGGATATGAAACCATAATCAATTTTATCTATGCTAAGATAATCAAGTAAAGGAATAATAACCCGATCACCGTTATCAATATAAGGATTAGCTTCACCAGCATCGATCAATGCTGTTTTACCATTTGGAAATTTGATAAGAAATGAATCACCCTGACCAACATCAATCATAAGTAAACTTAACTTGCCATCCTCTAACAGTTTTTTATTATCTAATGTCGAAAGAAAAATTATCAAAATGATCGATGCAATTATTGCAATTACTTTGAATGATATTTTATTAATCCTTTTAAGTAAAGTAAATAATATTGCCAACACTAAATAAAAAATAATTGAATCATATAAAGAATAGTTCCTTATCCATAAAAATGAAAAATCTATTCCGCCGGTAAAATTTATAAAATCAATCATAAGCTTTACAATTAAATCATTAGCTGAGGCAAAATAAATTGCTAGTGGATAAGAAATAAATCCAATAAGGATCGTGATAAATGCAATTCCAATTACAACACCGACTAAAGGAATAACAATTAAATTTGCGAAGAGAGCGACTATAGATAATTTGCTAAAGTATGCCAGTGTAAATGGAATAGTGCCGATTTGAGCACTTAGTGAAACGCCAAAAAATAATAGAATATATTCCAGCCATTTTTTATTTAATCTCAAATCATAGATCGCTGTTTGAATCTTTGGATAAATTATTCCAATTGCCAACACTGCTGCGAATGATAATTGAAATCCCGGGTTATAAATTTCAGTTGGATTAAATATCAATATGATAACTGCGGCAATGGCTATGGAGTTTATGATATTTGTACTTCGGTTAAAGAGAAATGAAAGGATGATAATTATTGCCATAAGTGTTGCTCTAAATACTGATGGCGGTACACCAGTAATAAACATAAACAAAAGCAACCCGATTATTGTGAGAATTGAGCGTGTGTAAATTCCGAATCTTCCGAAAAGAAAAATGAAAATAACTAATACATATCCAACATGAAGACCCGAAACAGCTAAAATGTGTATTACACCTGAATTGATGAAATCATTTTTAGTTTCAAAATCAATTTCACTTCGGTCAGCTAATAATAATCCTCTCAACAACCCAGCCGTTTTTGGCTGGTGTAAATCGTGAATTACTTTATCAATATTTTTTCTAACAGTAAATAATAAAGAATTGAAATAATTTTCAGAATGATCGTAAATATTTACGCTATCAGTATCATACGAAATAAATAGTCCAACAATTCCTTTTGAAATAAGATACTTGTTATAATCAAATTCACCGGGATTTCTTTTTTCTCTGCCTTTTTGAAAAGTTCCTGTTAAAAAGATTTTATTTCCGGGTTTTAAATCAGAATAAAGATTTTGCCTTTGAAGTGAATCCCCTCTGAATTTACAAATTAATTGATCCTTAGTTACAAATAACTTGTTATCAAAGAAAACTGAATCGGTCAAAACGGTAAAAACAATTTCATAAGATCGTTCCAACTCAATTTCTTTAACTTCCGCAAAAAGCTTAGCATTTTTTTCTTTTTGATAATTGCTTAACGGTGTGTCATTTTTTTCTGAACCGGATAAAGCAATAAATGCTCCTGTAATAAATATCAGTGCATACAAAATAATGGATAAAGAAACTGTTCTATATTTTTGATTTAATAAATAATTAGATGCAATAAGAAGAATTATTAAAATGGCAATGATTAAAAGAGTAGAAGATGGTGTTAATTGGAATAATTTCTCACTAAGAATTCCAAGAATGAAAAGAATTGCAAACTTTATAAAAGGATAAACTTTCAAATGCAATATTTAATTATTGATGGTTTAATGTCACTTAAATCTGAAATATTTTCTGCTAAACTGCGTGCATTCAATCCCGCTGTAATTGTTAATGCCGGATTTTTTGTGTGAGTTTTAATTGATAGATCCTCAAAGTTTCCATGGTCAGAACAAATAACTAATGTTATTTCACTTTTATTAATTTCACTAAGGACAGTTAATAAAAACTTGTCAATATTTTTATAAATCTTATCAAACTCATCTGCAATTCTTCCATGCCCTAAATGATCAGTTAAAAAGAATTCATACAAAGTAAAATCATTTTGAGCCGCTAATCTTAATAATCTTCTGGCACCTGTCTCAGGTTTAATTTCCTTAAGATGATAGTTTAATTTTTTATTCCATCTTTCATTTGTAATCTCGGCAGTTAATGCCTTACCTTTTCTAACCTCAGAAACAGTATTAAGTTTTATATCCGTTAATCGGCAACTTAATGCAGTTGTGCTCAACCTTGTTTTACCTGAATTGATATAATCAAAAAATACTTGCGGATACGCATTGGCGAAAAAAGCTTTTTTATTTTTATCCTTGTAATGTTTTAAAATATTTTTTTCAGCGATAATGGGAATTGTTGTCGAATATGGGAAAGGACCAAAATGTTTTCCAACGAACTGCGGCGCATTTACACCACAAAAAATTGATACTTGCCCGGTACCGCTTTGTGGCAATCCATCAACTCCCATAATAGCATCTGAAGGGAATAAATAAATTCCATTGCGCTCAAGATTTGTTTTTTCTAAATGCGGAGTATCACCAAATATTTTATCAAATGTTTCAAATCCATATTTAAAGAATGGGTTTGACTCATAATCTTTTCTACCAATACCAACTCCATCAATAAATATCATCAATACAGGTTTCAATATAATCTCTATTTCTTTGAATCAATTATAATTGTAACGGGACCATCATTAATTATTTTTACCTGCATCATAGCTCCAAAGATGCCCGACTTAACTTTATTTTCACCGAGGTTTTCTTTTATTCGGTTAATAAATTTTTCATAAAGCGGAATTGCAATTTCAGGACGGGCTGCTTCAATAAAACTCGGTCTGTTTCCTTTTTGAGCATCTCCATATAATGTAAATTGAGAAATAATCAGCGCTTCACCATCAATATCTTTTAAGGAAAGATTCATCTTTTCATTTTCATCCTGAAAAATTCTGAGATTGGAACATTTATCTGCCAGATAATTAATATCGTTTTCATTATCATCATCTTTTATTCCGAGTAAAATTACCAAACCATTTTTTATCTCTTCGTGATACTTCATATCAGAGATAAATACGCCGCCTTCAGAAACTCTTTGTACAACTACTCTCATAAATATTGTCCATAAATCATTCGTTCAATACCCGAATAATCTTTTTGAATTTTGATATTGTTAAATTTTTGCTGATTCATTAAACCGTAAATAATTTCGTGTTGATCTTTCCCAATTTCAAAATATAAATATCCTTGCTGTTTTAAAATGTTTTTTGCAATTGTAATTATCCGGTTATAAAAAGTTAATCCATCAGCATTGTCTGTTAAGGCAACTCTTGGTTCGTGAACTTTAAGCTCAGGTTCTAAAGTTTGATAATCATTCTTAGAAACATAAGGTGGATTTGAAACAATTAAATCAAATTTACCTTGATTAAATATTTCCTCAGTCATTATATCCAACAACTTAAATTCTACATTGGCTACTGAATTTTTAATCGCATTATCAATTGCTACTTCAATGGCTTTATCGCTGATATCAATTCCGGTTACAAAAGAATTTTCTAAATTTTTTGCAAGACTTAAAGATATATTTCCAGAACCACTTCCAATATCCAGTATTCGTAAATTTTTTATACTCTTAAAATCATTAATAATTTTTTCAACTAACAGTTCGGTTTCAGGTCTTGGAATAAGAACGTTCTGATTGACGTTAATTTTTAATCCAAAGAATTCGACATAACCCAATATATACTGAAGCGGGATTCTCATCGCCCTTTGTTTGATTGATTCACGATATAAATTCAGCTCATTTTCAGATAACGGTTTATCAAAGCTCAAATAAAGATCCAGACGTTTACAATGTAAAATATCTGCCAGAAGAATTTCTGCATTTGTTCGGGGAGATTCCACTTGTTTCTTCTCAAGATATTCAGTGGAAAGTTTTATTGCTTCTAATACTGTAATCATACATTAAAGATACTTAGGAAGGATTAAACATTATAAAATCATTCCGTAAAAAGTTTATATATTAAAAAGCCCAGATTGATTTGAAGCGCTGTAAATGTTATCCCGCTCACCAAATCATATCTATTCGTTTGATCTAGTAATTCCTGTTTGTGATTGATTTTATATTCATCAAACTTATTATCTGCTTTAAGTTTATAGTAGGCAGTTACAGCCCCAAGTGCTAATGCTGTTCCGGCCAATATTTTAAATGCTGCGGAATTAAAAAAACTTTCACTTTTTTGAACTCCGATAAAATCTAAATTAACTTTAATATTTTTTGATTTGGATAGTTCAACAATCTGATAGTCCGCATAACCTGATTTTTTTAAAATGATTTTATCAAAAGAATAATTAATAAATACCGGGGTATGACCGATTAAAGAATCTCCATAAAAAACATTTGCATCCTGAGGATTGCTGTCAAGAAATATTTTATCACCAATATCATAAACTATTTTTTTAGTCTCACAATTTTTTAGTGTGATTGAATCAAGCATTACACTTGTATCCCAAAGATTATTATCACCTACTAACTTGATTTTATAAACTCCATTAGCCAACTCGATTTCATTATTTTTTATATCAGTCATCAAACTATCATTTATAAAAACATTAACAGAAATTGAATCTGATTGAATTATAATTTTTGATTTGCACTCCTGTGCAATTGAAATAACCGTAAAGCACAATACACATACTATATTAATGTATAATTTCATAGGCGCTTATATTTCCATCATCATAACCAATGATTATTTTGTTGTTAATCAATATCGGAGAAAGTTTACCTCGTCCTTCAAGTTCTATTTTGTTTTTTATAATTCCATCTTTTTTATCAATGATATAAAATGCCAGATTAAGATTTGTTATTACAACTCTATTCTTTGTGATTAGTGGTGTGCTGTTTAACAATCCACCCAGCTTAGATTGCCATTTTAATTCTCCTATATTTTTATCAATGCAAAATAAGTTTCCCTTCAGATTACCGACAAAAACATTTTCATCATCAACTGCAGGATTCATCAATATCCTTGAGTCAGTATCAAATTGCCAAATTATATTACCATTATTGATATCAATGGCGTAAAGGACTCCGCTATTATCAGCTATATAAGCAATATCACCATCAATAGTAACG
Source organism: Ignavibacteriaceae bacterium (assembly GCA_036796535.1). Taxonomy (GTDB): domain Bacteria; phylum Bacteroidota; class Ignavibacteria; order Ignavibacteriales; family Ignavibacteriaceae; genus IGN3. The sequence goes on along the minus strand of DAIRCT010000055.1, from coordinate 10,142 downwards.
CCGGATAAGAATTGTTTACCAACTTTTTTTTTCAAAATTATTTTGCCATCATCAGATTTAATGAACAGGATTTCTCCTTCATTATTCCCAACAACAATTTTATTATTCTGCATTGCAGGGTTGCATTGGATTTGTGATGATGTTTCAGTCTCCCAGATCATTTTTCCGGCAGCAGAATATTTTTTAATTGTCCCATTATCTGTGCAAAGAATAATATTACCATTTTCATTAATCATTTGGCTCAGGATTCTTCCCTCAATATAAATATCAAACAACTCTTTACCATTTAATAGATCATAATAAATTAAGTTACTATAATTTTTATTTTGATCACAAAGAGAATAAACTATTCTGTTTCTAAAAAGTAGAGGTGTAGAATAAACTGCTCCTTTAGTTTTAAGAACTCCTTTTTGTTTGCCTGTTCGGATATCAAAACAATGAATTCTGCCACCAAGATCATTGATGAATAGAATTGAATCATAAACAACTGCAGAAGAATTATTAAAACTTCCGTAAGTACTGTTTTCCCAGACTAATTTTAAGGAGTCAGTTATATCAGTATTTACAAAAAAACTTCTTGAGGGAATTTTACCGAACATTGATATTGCGTCAGGATCATTTTGCAGAACTAAATTTATTAATGATTTTGCACATCCGGAAAAGATCAGGATGAAAAATAGTAACGTGATTGATAAAAATTTTTTCATCAAAAATCCCATCCAAAAAAGAATTGATAAAATAATCCCGGCTGAAATTGTGAAAAATCTTTTTCAATCTTTTTACCGATATCGTAACGCAATACAATTGCATTAAACAAATTTAATCTTATACCAAAACCTAAACTTCCATATGTTGTTTGATATTCTTTATCCCACGCACTGCCAACATCAAAAAAAGTTGCACCTCTTATTGCATTAAAACCAATATCCACAAATGGAAATTTTATCAAAAGCTGATCAACCAATGGGAATCTGAATTCGAGTGAACTGATCCACATTTTTTCTCCGCGAATAGACCAACGCGGATAACCACGTAAGTCCCAGCTTCCGCCCATAAAATATCTTCTCGCTTCTTTCCCTTCGTTATAATAAATACTCATTCGTAATGCTAATGCCATTGAGTAACTTAATCTGAAATAGTTACGATAATCCGCAATGATGCTGAAATAATTTATGTTGCTGTATTTAATATCACTAGAGTAACCCAATAAAAATAACATCCTTGATCCATCAATTGGACCGCTGGGTCCCCAAAGAGAATTATCATGCACATAAGCTACTGTGTTACTAAGCAGCAATGATTTTCTTGCAGTAATTCCCGGGACAATTTCTCTATCGGAATTCATTAAAGTAATTGTGGATTCAATTCTATTAAACTTTGAAAGAGGATAACTTAAAAAAGTAGTAGCGCCAAAACTTCTTTCATAAAAGAATTCATCTGATTCTGTTATGTCATATCTGTTACCACTAAAATTAAAGACGCCATATCCGTAATTAAGTCTTTTGGAAAGATTTATTCTTTGTATTGCGATATTAAAACTTCTCAACAAATCGCTTTGCACAGTTGCGGTGTTATAGAGCATGAAGAGATAATTATCATCTCCAAGTAAATCACTTAAAGCTAAAATTGCGCCGCCGCGCGTTCCAAATATTGGATCAGTAGAAACAACTCCAGTTGCAAAATCCAAAGAATACTCTTTTTGATATTCAACTTTTTTAATATCGTTTGCTGAACCAAAAACTTCGGGACTCCATTTCCCTTCTGCACCGTAAAACTTCATTGTTATTGAACTTGAATCGCTAACATTTTTAGGTTTATTCATCAGATAAAGATGAAAAGCAAATTTTTCAAATCCGGAAAAAATTATTGTGGTATCATTTATAAATCTTTGATCAAATGCACTTGTAAAGAAATTTGAAATTTTCTTTAATGATTTTCCGTATCCTGAAGGTGTAATTGCAAATTCCCAAATATTTCTAACACCATCGGCATCTGAAGAAATAAGAACATTTTTTTTATCCGGTGAAACTGTAGGAGTATAACAATTAAAGTTGTTATAGGTAACGTAACTAATCTGATGTGATATGAGGTTATATGAAAATATGTTATACTTTTTTTCGTATTCACCTGCACTGCGATCTGAAGAAAATAATATTTGATCTTCATCCACGCCAAAAGATGGATCCCTGTCATCATAAAAATCATTCGTAAGTCTATCTAATCTTTTCTGAATAAGATCATAACAATAAATATCACTAAAACCTTTTTGATCAACCGCCTGAAATACAACAAGATTTCCGTTAGATGAAAATTTTGGAGATGAAATAAATATCAGATTATTTCGTTGCAATGTGTGCACAATCTGATTATCCTTAAGCGAGAAGAAATGAATAACATCTGTCGCACCGCTTTTTACGCTAAATGCCAGCAAACCATTTTTGGAAACATCAATTGATGATTGAAAGAGATGAAATGCTTCAAGTTCTTCTGTCCGTTCAGCTTCAAGGACTAATTCAGGATCACCAAGGGGTTTAAATTTATCATCAACTTCCAATTTATATATTGATGAATAACCTGTTCGATTGGCGATGAAGTAAATAAAATTTTTGTCATCCTCCTTATAAAACACCGGCGAAAAATTATATCCGAAATCAGTTAGTTGCTTTGCTTCAATATTTTGCGGCAAACGATCAGAGTATAAAGGATAATATTTTTTCTTTAGATAAAATTCCCACTGCTTATCCAATTCTTTAATACTTATTCCTAAAGTATGTTCGATAACTTCATCAAATGTTTTGAACATCCAGAAATTTTCAATTATTTGTGCAACTATTCCCGCTCCATATTTTTCTTCAACAAACTCTAAAAAGTTTTGTCCTTCTTTATACATTAAAAATGAGCCGTAAATTTTCCAGATATTTTCTAAACCAAAAAAATTATTATTAAGCACAGCATCTCTCATAACCATCTCTGCCTGTGCATCCGGTTTTGTAGAATAAAATTCAGCGAGACCTTCAACAAACCATAACGGCGGCATTGCATCGGTTGATTTTCTGTGATCACGTAAAACTCTGAATATCTTATTAGTCATAAAAACGTGCACAAGTTCATGTCTAATAACATGTTTAAAATCCTGCATAGATCCGTTTGATGGAAGAACAACTCTACCTTTTAGAAATTCAAAAAATCCACCAACTCCTTCCGGAATAAATCCCGGTGTGGTATTGGTTTGTTGAAAATGATTTGAAGTATTATAAAAGATAAGAGGAATTTTTCTTGTAACGATAGTATTCATTCTAACTTTTAATTCATCATAAATTTCTTCAGCATAAACAGCGCCTATCTCAGCGATTTCACCCATTTCACCATAGTAATAAATATTAAAATGTTCAGTGCGAATTATTTTCCAATCGAATTGATCATACTGAACTTTGTTTCTGCCAAAATAATAAAATTGTGCGTTTGCACTTTGAATGAATAAAAGAAAAATGAGTGGAAAATATTTAAGCGGATTTTTCACTTAATATTTTTAACGGCTATTTATTGAAGTAATTTTTTAAGAGTATGGATATTATCAATTTCACTGGGATCATAACCTCTTAATACACCCAAATAATAGGAAACCCAATCAGTAAGATAAATCATATCCATAATTCTTAATTTAAAGTTATTCTCTTTGCTTTCGATTTTTAAAACTTCAACACCGCTTTTAGCAAATATGTCTGATAATATTTCTAAACGCTTGATTATTTGAGGATGATATGATTTATCTGATATCTCAATAATTTTAGCGTAGAATTTCTTTTCGTGATAAGATTCCCAGCCAATTATTTCATTGTGGTTCATTTCAGGAATCTCGTGATGGAATGCGTGCGATTTTGAATTTTCATTTAACTGGCATTTAAATCTGTAACCAACTGAATTAGTTGAATCAGAAATTGAATAAATGACAGGAATAAATCCGACTAAAGACTCAGCTAATTTATAAGCTTGATTTCCATCTTCAGAATATTTAATTCCATTTTGTTTCCAGTTTAATTTTATTTCGTCAACAATATCAGATTGATCTTTAATAATCTTTAACGTTTGAAAAACTTTTAGTAACGAAAAAAAACTTAATCCTAATGCATAACGCGGTTGAAAACCTTTTAGAACTTTTATACAAGCAATTTTATTCTTTGCTGCAATTGATTCAACTTCTCCACCGGTAGTTATGCAAACGATTTTACATCCAAGTTTAATCGCCTGATTTAATGATGAAATTGTTTCTTCCGTATTACCAGAATAAGATGATGCGATAAATAATGTATTCTTGCCTGCAAATTTTGGCAAGTTATAATTTCGATTTACAAATAATGGAAAACTTAATTCATCAGCTAAAAAATTCTTTAACAGATCTGCACTTATTGCTGAACCACCAAGTCCGCTAATAACTATATTTTGCAAATCCGAAATATTAATCCCGGATAAATTTATTTCATTTGCCCAGGCAAATTCAATTTGTTTATAAGTATTAATTAAAACATCAAATTGGTTTTGTGGATCATATTTCTTTACGAATTCTTTTATATTCATTTTAAATAATATTCCTTGTTCTTGTTATGTTATTATCTTCAAAAAACTTTTTAACTTTTTTCTGAATTTCAACTTCAGTTCTGCATTGCAAACATTCATCGGCTAAAGCTTTTGCTTTTTTAAATTCAAAATTTCTGATAATTCTTTTCGCGTAAAGAATAGTAGAAGGCGACATACTGAGAGAATCAAGTCCTAATCCAACTAAAAGTGGAATGGCTAAAGTATCCGCTGCCATTTCACCGCAAACACTTACAGGAATTTTATTATGCTTTGCACTTTTTACAATGTGATCAATTGTTCGAATCACTACCGGACTAAATTCCTGATAGAGGTTGGAAACAAGGTCATTACCTCTATCAACTGCCATTAAATATTGAATTAGATCATTTGTACCAATACTGATAAAATCAATTTCTTCGGCAAATTCTTTTGTCATCACAGCAGCGGAAGGAACCTCAACCATTATTCCAATTTTTATTTGATTATCAAATTTTATTTTTTCTTTTCTTAATTCATTTTTGCATTCCTGAATAATCTTTAATGATTGCCGTACTTCATCCAATATAGAAACCATCGGAATCATAAATTTAATATTTTTATTCTCACTTGCTTTTAATACAGCTCTAATCTGAGTGCGAAACAATGATTCATTCTCTAACAAAAATCTTATGCCTCTCAGGCCCAAAAAAGGATTCGGTTCTTTATAACTGTTAATTCTAAATTTATCTCCTCCAATATCAAACGCTCTTATTGTGCAGGATTTCGGATAGATTCTCGATGCAAGTTTTGTATAGATATTGGTTTGTTCTTCCTCATTTGGAAATGCGCCAAGCTCATTTAAGATTTGTTCTGAACGGTACAGACCGATACCTTTTGCTCCACTAGTAATTACAATATCTATTTCACCGGTTACATCAACATTTGCTTCAAGATTAATTTCCCTTCCATCTTTGGTAACAGCAGGTTGATCCTTTAATTCTTCAAGACCACGTTGAATTTCGATTAACTTTTTTTGTTTCTGTTTAAAGAATTGTAATTGCTCTTCAGTCGGATTAGTTATAATATAACCGTGAAATCCATCAACAATTATTAGATCACCATCCTTAATTAATTTTGTTGAATTATGTGTGCCGACAACGGCAGGAATATTAAGAGATCGTGAAATTATTGCTGCGTGAGAAGTCAATCCACCATGATCAGTTACAAAACCCTGAGTATCCTGTCTGGAAAATAAAAGTGTATCAGCAGGAGTCAGATATTCGCTTACAACAATAAGATTTTTTTCGATTTTAGATTGCCATCTTTTTTTTTGAAGATTACGAATGATTCTGTTTTTTATATCTTCAATATCCTGCGCACGTTCTTTCATATAAGATTCGTGGGAAATAATCATCAATTCCTGATATTTTGAAATTTCATCAGCCACTATAAATTCTGGTTGTATTTTCTCATTCGCAATTCTCTTTTCAATATTTTGTATTAAGATCGGGTCATCTAAAATCATTAATTGAGCTTCAAAAATGGCTGCTCTAATTTCATCCATCTTCTCACGAGCAATTCCAAATATTTTGTTTAATTCTTTTTTAGATTGTTTTAGCGCATCGTGAAAATTATTTATGGCTTCTTCAACATCAGTAATTGGAGCTTTGCTAATTTCTAATTTCTCTTTAGAAAAAAGATATGCCTTACCAATTACTATTCCCGGTGCGGCTGCAATACCTGCGATTTTATTTTCAGAATTTTTATAGATCTCTTTGAAGGATTTCATAATTCATCAAACCCCCTTTCAAAGTAAGCAACAATTTCATCACAAGCTTGCTGCTCATCAGGTCCATCAAAAGTTAATTTAAGTTCAGAGCCATATTCAGCGGCCAGAGTCATAACGCCAATAATGCTTTTTCCATTAATACTCATTCCATCACGATAAATATAAAATTCACTTTTATACTTTGCCGCAAGCTTAACGATTGTAGCAGCAGGTCTTGTGTGCAGCCCGGCTTTATTAACAATCTTTACAGTTTTTTCAATCATCATTTATTTCTCTTAATAAGTGAGTAAGCTAACCAATGAAAAATATTTATTTCAGTTTTATTAGACAGTTTATTAATTGAGTTTAATGCTTTATCTGTATAATTACGAATAGCAGTTTTCGCATCTTCAATTACTCCAAGTTTTTCATAAAGACGTTTATACTTTTCAATTTGGTTTGAACGAATTCCTTTATTGGCAATTACTTTTAATAAATCTGCTCTATCCTGCCCTTTTGCTTTTGATAATGCTTCAATGAATAAAAATGTTTTCTTCCCTTCCATTAAATCACCACCGATTCGTTTACCGAATTCAAATTTATCAGCAGTAATATCAAGCAAATCATCCTGAATTTGAAAGGCAATTCCCAAATATTTTCCGTAATCAGAAAGAGCTTTAATATCCTGTTTACTTCCGTTAACAAGATATGCTCCGAGTTCACAACACATTTGAGCAAGCGCAGCAGTTTTTTTCCTGATCATTTCAATGTACTCTTCTAAAGTTACATTTTTACGAACTTCAAATTCAGTATCCAGACTTTGCCCTTCACAAACTTCAACCAATCCTTGAGTGAAAGAACTGAGTGCTTCCCGTGCGTTTAATTTACAATCCTTTAAAAGAAATTCATAGGCAACGGCAAGCAATGAATCACCTGCAAGTATAGCTGTATTTAAATTAAATTTTTTATGCAAAGTTAAATTTCCACGACGTAGATCAGCATTGTCCATTATGTCATCGTGGACTAAAGTAAAATTATGCAGCATTTCAACTGCAACAGCAGCATTATAAACCTGATTTGCTTTTCCACCGACAGCTTTTGCTGAAAGAATAACTAATAACGGTCGCAGTCGTTTACCGCTGCTTTCAAGAATATAAGAAGCAGGTTCATAGAGTTCTGATGGCTGTCTTTGTTTTAATGCAGATGCCAGTTTTCGATCAATAATCTTTCTTTCTTTTTCATATATTGAAAAATATTTTTTTACGTCAGCAGGTTTCAATACAATTCTCCCTTTTTAATTAGCTTATTATTTCTAAGCTCAATAAGATTCTTTGATCCGGTTAAGAACATAATATTTTTAAGATACTCAAACCAATTTACAATTTTTTTCTGAACCGATTCTTCACCATAATTCATCAAAGTTTGAAGAATAATACGTGCCGATGCAACAATATCTGATCCAAGGGCAAATGCAACTGCAAGATCGGTTGCGGAATTAATTCCTCCCGAACCAATCAATGTAAAATCAAATTTATTCTTTAGGGGATAAATTTCCCTTAAACAAAATGAAGTAGGTAATCCCCAATCCCAAAAATCATGTTCTGATTTACTTCTTAATATCTCAACACCAGCCCAGCTAGTTCCACCTGCGCCCGCAACATCAATACCGCTTACACCGATTTCCAATAATTTTTTTGCAACGGTTTTACTAATTCCTGCTCCGACTTCTTTTACAATAACAGGAACGTCTGCTTTTAATATTAATTTTTCCATTTTTTTCAACAAGCCAGCAAAGTTTGGTTCTCCCTCTTTCTGCAATAACTCCTGAAGTGGATTTAAGTGAACTACGAAGGCATCTGCTTCAAGCATATCAATCAATGATAATATTTCAAGAATATTTTTTGATTTAACTAATTGAGCAGCGCCAATATTTCCAAGTACCGGAACAGACTTTGCAGTTTTACGAATTACCTTATAAGAATTGTGATGATTTTTATCTTCAAGTGCTTGTCTTTGGCTGCCAACTCCGATTGGTATTTTTAATTCTTGTGCAATGGTAGCTAATCTTAAATTAATATTTTCTGCCTCTTCTGTTCCGCCAGTCATGCAGGAAATCAGGAAAGGAAAATTTATTTTTATATTAAAGAGTTTAGTCTGGAAAGATATTTTTGAAATATCAACTTCAGTGATTGCATTATGAATAAAATCATATTTTTCAAATCCATTAGTTTTAGAATGAAATGCAACCTTATCGGTTAAGCATAGATCAATGTGTTCTTTCTTTCGTTTGGATGTTTCGCTTATGGATTTTGACATTTCTGATTTGATTATTTATTTAATTGCAAAATATGGAAAATAAAATAAATATGCTTTGTCTCCACATCTACTGATAGGAAGTAACAAACCCAATTCCTTTAAGGAATTGGGTTTGTTATTTTTTTTGGGGTAATTCAATAAACTCATTTTTATTTAGAAACAATTTATTAACCACAACCTCACCACGAACAGAATTTGTTAAAACAATTTTATCCGCATCAATTAAATCTTCTCGAAACAATTTTCTCTCGATAATTCCAGAGTTATTTCTTAATAAATACTTACGGTAAACACCCGGCAATATTCCGGTATTAAACAGCGGGGTTGAGATGGTCTCACCTTTATAAATAAAAATATTTGTTATAGCACCTTCAGCCAATTCACCTTTTTCATTTAAAAAGATAACATCAAAATAACCTTGCTCAGAATATTTTTTATATTCATCATCATAAAGTTTTCTGTTTGTTGTTTTGAAATATTGAAACTTATTTTTAGGACTAATCCTATTTTTTGAAATAATAATTTTAATATCATCTGTCAGGTTTTTTAATTCAGTTTTTTGAAAAAATAAATTTCCAGATTTGTTCAATGAGATTCGTAATCGATAAATATTTAGATCAGTTGATTTAATAAACTCTTTTATTTCCGACTCGATTCTTTTTCTATCGAAACAAAATAAAAAATAATCTGCAGTTTGTTCCATCCTTTGTAAATGTTCATTACATAAAAATATTTTACCATCTTCTACCCGCATTGTTTCAATTATTTCAAATGGCTTAACAGGATCATTAAGAAATTTCCCTTTTAGTTTAGTCTCCTCATATTCCTCTTCTGCAATGCTATCCCAAACAATCCCGCTTCCTAATCCAATCTCACCTGCTCCGGTTCTGATATTAACAGAAAGCGTACGAATTGGAATATTAAAAGTCTTTTTATTTTTCATAAATAAGCCAATCGAGCCGGTATAAATTCCACGATTCTCTTTTTCAAGTTCATTTATTATTTCCATAGTACGAATCTTCGGTGCGCCAGTGATAGAGCCGCAAGGAAAAATATTTTTAATCACATCAGAAAGTTTGATATTCTTTTTTAATCTTGATTCTATCGTACTTACCATCTGAAAGACCGATTCATACTTCTCAACTTTAAATAAATTTTTAACTTTAACTGAACCGAACTCACTTATTTTTCCAAGATCGTTGCGAATAAGATCCACAATCATCACATTCTCTGCGCGATTTTTTTCGCTGTTTTCCAGTTCGTGCCTGATCAATAAATCGCTCGATATGTCGATTCCACGTCTCGAAGTTCCTTTCATTGGTTTAGAAATAATGTTTCTTCCTTTAATTTCAAAAAATAATTCTGGTGAAAGCGAAATGATTATCTTGTTTCCGTTTTTTATGATAGCAGTATATTGAGCTGATTGGTTAAATATCAGATTAGAACATAAATCGGCAAATGATCCTGCAAAATTGTATTTACCTTTTATTGTGTAATTAACCTG
>DAIRCT010000054.1:0-21419 GCA_036796535.1 Ignavibacteriaceae bacterium | reverse complement strand
AGTGATCAGATATTCAAAAATTCCGGTTTTAGTAACTACTCCCCATTCCAAATCTTGATTTAATAAGATTCTTGCTTTCTGAGCTATCATTTAATATTTTAGTGTCTCGCATTTTTATAATGAAGGTATAATTATGGCTAAAGTAAAAAATGTTGAAGCTTTTTGTAAGTTTTGTGGTGGGATTAGAAAGATGGAATTAACCGGTGAAGTAGCCGGGGATGACAATAAAAAATGGGCTAAGTGCAAAAAGTGTAAACAAACAATGGTTATCAGTATTTCAGATGATGTAGTTGTACAGAAAGTTTCACTCGATGGTATCGAAAATGAAACTTGTGCTACATATTCACCAAATCAAAGTTATGAGGTTGGTCAAACTATATTTCATGAAAACTGGAATGATTTTGGTAAAGTTGTCAGCAAAGAGGTTTTGTCTAACGGGCAGAAATCCATTACGGTTGAATTTCAAAAACTTGGAAATAAAAAATTAGTTGAATTATTTATTAAACCACAAATAGACCAAGATGAACAAAGTGAGGTGATTTAGTTGGTCGGTATTCAATTAGGCGATAATGAATCCATTGATAAAGCATTAAGAAGATTCAAGAAAAAATATGAACGTTCCGGAGTGCTTAAAGAGTTTAAGAAAAGAACTTTTTTTGTTAAGCCCTCGATTAAAAAGAGAATGGAAAAGATGAAAGCCGCCAGACGAGCACATCGTCCGGAAAATCTTATGCAGTAATTAAAAAATCCCGCTTTTGGCGGGATTTTTTTTATTTAATATGAATCTTGGGTTCAATTACAGCTGGTTCTTTTTCACGCAAAAAGTTTTTTACCAAATGATCTTTAACAATATTAAAAGCTGAATCAATATCATTGCAGAAATGAAATAATTTTAAATCTTCTGCATTGATAACTCCGTAATCAATTAGTGCATCAAAGTTGACAACACTTTTCCAGTACTTCTCATCATAAATTACAACCGCTAATTTTTTTCTGATTTTTTCTGTCTGAAGTAAAGTTAATATTTCAAACAACTCATCAAAAGTTCCAAATCCACCAGGAAAGACAATTAATGCTTTTGATAAATAAGCGAACCAAAACTTTCTCATAAAAAAGTAATGAAATTCAAACCTAAGTTCTTTAGTTACAAAATTATTTACATACTGTTCGAAAGGAATACTGATATTTAAACCAACAGAATATCCACCGGCTTTTTTTGCACCCCTGTTTGCAGCTTCCATAATTCCAGGACCACCGCCGGTACAAATTATAAATCTATTTGCATTCGTTTCCAGATTCAAAGACCATTCAGTTAATCTGCGAGAAAGTTCCACAGCATCTTCATAATATTTAGACATCTCAACATTTCTTTGTGCTTTTCTTAAATCCTTTGCAAAATTTGGATTTGATTTAGGATTCATATTTTTAATCTTATTAAAATCTGCAACTGCTTCTTTACGTGATTTTAATCTTGCAGATCCAAAAAACACAATAGTATCCATAATTTTATGTTCTTTAAATCTTGCCTGAGGTTCAAGATATTCTGATATCAATCTTATAATTCTTCCATCAGGTGAGGAAAGAAAGTCTTCATTGTAGTAAGCTTTTTGGGGAGTGTCAGATTTTGCCATATTTCACCTAAGTTTTTATAATTTTTTGTGATTAAATCAAGTTCAATTGTTAGTGCTTATTTAAAGAAATGTTTCTGTTTATATTTGCATGTAAACCAGAATGGTTCCTAAAAAAATTTTATTCACAAATAAAGATATAATTTTTTTTATAAAGATATGACTAAATACTTCTTAATATTATTATTAACCTTAACAAATTTATTGTTCGCAAGTTCACGCGAAGAGACCTTGAATCGCATTCGGGAATTACTATCTTCATTGCCTGAAGGAACAAAAGCCGGCGTGGTTATTTATGACCCATTAATTCAGGATACAATACTCTCGTTCAATGCAAATATCCCAATGATCCCTGCTTCAATAACAAAATTATTTACAGTCGCTACCTCATTCGGGGTAATGAATGGAGATCATAAATTAAGCACAAAATTTTTCTCTGATGATTTAAATCTTAAGGACGGAATTCTTAACGGAAATCTTTATATAAAAGGATATGGAAATTCAACTTTTACCCAATCAGATTTGCAGGATATGATCAACTATCTTTTACATATAGGGATAAAAAAGATTACAGGAAATATTATTGGTGATGATACTTACTTCGATAATATTTATACAAGAGAAGATTGGATTGAAGACGAGCAGGCAAATGTAAAATTACCACCAATTTCAGCTCTCGTTCTGGATAGAAATAGAACAACCATAAAGAAAAAAATAAGAAGACGTTTTAGATTTATTACCGAAGCTATTAAAGATCCACCGCTTTTTATTGCAAACAAATTAAAACAGGAGTTAATTTCTTCAGGTATTGAAGTTAAAGGAACTGCTCAAAAAGGGGTTACACCTAATAATGCAATGTTTATTACAGAAACTTATATCAAATTAAAAGACCTTGTTGCACTTATTAATAAACACAGTGATAATTTTTTAGCTGAATGCTTATTTAAAACACTCGGCGCTGAAGCAAGCGGGTTACAGGGAAATTCTTTTTTCTCCCAACAAGCTATACAAAAATTTTTAAGAGATAATAATATTTACTCTACTGGAACTGAAATAGTTGATGGTTCAGGTATTTCCAGATTCGATCAGGCAACCCCGTTAGCGATTAATGGCGTTTTAGAAAAAATGTATTTTGATCTTGTTCACTTTAATGATTTTTATAACTCACTTTCAGTCGCAGGTGTGGATGGCACACTTAGAGGACGATTGGAGGGAACTTTAGCCGAAAATAACTTTAGAGGTAAAACCGGATCATTAAACGGTGTTAGTGGATTAGCGGGTTATCTAACTGACAAAAATGGAGATGATCTTATAATAACAATAATATTTCAATTCAATAAAGGTGGAACAAGTTATTATCGTAGCATTCAGGATCAGATTGTTACGCTTTTAACAGAGTGGGAAAAAGGGAACTCCGATCAATAAATCTGACCGGAGTTAAAGAAATTATTTTTTACCCGCAGGTGGTTGCGTTTGATTTTGTTGTGGTAATGATGGTGTAGTTGGAACTGTAGTTCTACCACCTTCTTGAATTACGCTTCGCTGTTCTGGGGTTGTTTGTCCCGGTAAAAAGAATAGATTTATTACAACAGCCAGAATTGCTAAAGCCCCGGCTAAATACCAGGTGCCTTTGCTCAAAAAATCTGCTGTTCTACGTGAGCCAAACATTGCGCCCATATTTGCAGCACCACCAAAAGTACCAGCTAAACCGCCGCCTTTGCTAGATTGCAAAAGAACGATAACGATAAGTAAAATTGCAATTATTGTTGCAATCAGAACTAATAATGTGTACATAAATATTTCTCCTAAAAATTAGTAGCGGGGGAGGGATTCGAACCCCCGACACGTGGATTATGATTCCACTGCTCTAACCAACTGAGCTACCCCGCCCTGTTAAAAATTGGATGCCAAATATAAATCAATAACGCTAAAATTCAAAAATGATGAGAAATCAAGATTTATTTAAGACTTCCCATACTTTATCAAGAAGATTTTGTAAGCCAAACCCTGTAGCTGAAGAGAAAAGCAAAGCAGGTTCTTTTGTCTTTTTAAGTTTTATTTTTTCTAGCTTTTTAAGATCATCGCTATTAACAAGATCTGCTTTGGATAAAGCGACTAAAATTTTCTTTTCGACTAATTTTTTACTGTACTTTTTTAATTCGTTATAAAGAGTGTCGAAATCCTTTTGATAATTTTCTGATGTAACTTCAATAAGGAATAAAAGGATTCTTGTCCGTTCAATATGTCTAAGAAATTTAATCCCTAATCCTTTTCCCTGATGAGCACCTTCAATTATTCCGGGAATATCAGCAACAGTAAAACTTTCATAATCCTTGTATCTTACAATTCCCAGATTGGGCTCAAGAGTAGTAAAGGGATAATCGGCAATTTTGGGTTTTGCAGCAGATATTTTTGAAATTAATGTGGATTTACCAGCATTCGGAAAGCCAACCAGTCCAACATCGGCAATTAGTTTTAACTCAAGAATTAATTTTTTATAAACACCCGGTTTTCCGTTTTCAGCAAACCTCGGAGTTCTTCTTGTAGCAGTAGCAAAATTACTATTACCTTTTCCACCTTTACCGCCTTTTATAAAAACAACTCTTTCATTTACTTTAGAAAGATCAAGCAGCACCTCGTTAGTCTCCGCATCTTTTACAATAGTACCAACAGGAACTTTTATAACAACATCTTCCCCGCTCTTTCCATCTTTCAATGAATTGCCACCGGGTTTTCCATCTTCTGCAAAAAATTTTCTTTTATATCGAAAATCAAGAAGTGTTGATAAACTGTTGTTAGTCTCAAAAATAACGCTGCCCCCAAGTCCTCCATTACCGCCAGAGGGTCCACCCTTAGGAACATATTTTTCCCTGCGGAAAGCTACCGCGCCATCTCCACCATCACCGGATTTAACTTCAATTTGGGCATAATCAATAAACATTAATTTGCCTGATTAAAATATTTAGTTACCGCTTTTGTAAGCGCATCTGCGTCTTTTGAGTGAGGTTTGATTCTTAAATATTTAAATAAATTATTAAGAATTTCCATTGCATCATCAAGCGAATCACAAGCCGACATTTTTTCAACTGTGTTTGCAAAATCCTCACTATCAGAATTGAATAAATTTTTAATTATCCTATCTATTTCTTTTCTGGATAAGAAACTAAAAATGTCATCAAAATTTTTCTTATCAATAACTGGTTTGGACTGTTCCTGCTCTTCTTTTAATAATTCATCTTTAATTTTTTCTTCAGAGCTTTTTTCTTCGTGATCAAATTCTATTTTATCCGGACTTTCAAGATTATTTTCATCAACTTCAATTTCTATTTCATTTTCCGGTGGAAGATTAACCTCATCAAATCTTAATATTGTATCTTGTTCATTCTCATCCTGATTAAGTATATCAAGATTCCTTTCATCTTTTTTTAGATCATCATCAATTGTAATCTCTACTTCGTTATCATAAAAATCTAAAAGATTTTCCTCCTCTTTTTCATCTAATATAATTATTTCTTCTTCCTGGTTTTTTTCTAAATCTTCTGTAAATGAATTTAAAATTTCTTCAGCTTCATTTGTACTTTCTGTTTTATCTTCAGTAATATCATGAGATGGTTTAATTTCTTCTGCAATCTCTTCTTTAACAATTTCTTCAACTTCAGGGATATTATTTTCTTCAGTCAAATTAATTGCCTGTTCGTCTGCAGATTCAACAACATTTTCAACCTCTTTCAACTCCTCTGTTGTTTCATTTGAAGGGACTTCTTCCTGAAAAATATCATTAGTGGATTGCTCCACGGATTGGATTTGAGAATCTTCATTTTCAGAAATTTCATTTTCTGCCATTGAAGTATCATCGGTAACCGGAACTTCCTTTAAAGGATTTTCAAAATGCTTATCACTCTTTATTTCTTCTTCGGTTTTTTTATCCTCTATAAAAGGAAGCTCTACAGGAAATGCCGAATAAAGAACTTTTCTGATATCATCAATATCATTTTTTTTCTTTGTCGGAGATGGAAAACCTCTTTTTAATTTAAAAAGTAATTCAGTAAGATTTTTTTCTTTCAAAAACACTTCAACAGCTTCGGCAGAAATTGAAGACTTACTGAGTCCGCCTATATTATAAAAATCAGCTATGGCATAAAGTGCATTATCAACAAGTTTACTTTGATGAAGAGTAAACAGCTCTCTATCAATCTTATTCATTATCAATTCAAATTCAGTCGGGGAAATATTCATAATTTTTTTCTTAGCCATGTACGCCAGAAAAACATTGTTTATATATTCGTAGTAATATGTGTAGTTAAGCATCATCTGAACATCATTTAATGAGACTGATTTGCTGTCTCCAAAAATTAATTTTGATAATGCCCATTTGGGACGTACAACAAAATTTGCATTAAAAGAAACCGCCTGAAGTATAATGTTTTTAATATCCTCGTAGGTAACTTTTTTAGTTTTTTTGATTTCGTCCGCAATCAGATTAAAATAATTGGAAATTTTTGCACCTGAATAATCAAATAAAGAATTATCTATCAATTTTTTTCTATCCTGATAGATAAGATAATTTATTTCACCTTCCACATACTTTTTTATTGACGGATGAATATCCGCTGAAAGGAATTTTTCAATCGTAAATAATGATCCTAAATCTTTTGTTTTATTTAAGATAAAATCATTAATAAACTTAATTTCATTCTCAAACATTTTTTTACTCTTATGTTGTTTGAATACAGCCCTAAAATAAAAAAAATCCCGATTAGAATATAACCGGGATTTTAATTTTTATGAGATATTGCTAATTTTTAGAAAATTACTTCTTTATTTCTGCCATAACAAAATCTCTATTCATTCTTGCTATATTTGTGACAGAGATGCCTTTTGGACATTCAGCTTCGCAAGCGTAGGTGTTAGTGCAACTTCCAAATCCAAGTTCATCCATAACAGCTACCATTTTTTCAACCCTTTCATACCTCTCCGGCTGTCCTTGAGGAAGCAGCGCGAATTGAGAAACTTTTGCCGAAACAAAAAGCATTGCCGATGCATTTTTGCAGGCAGCAACGCAAGCACCACAACCAATACAAGCAGCAGCATCCATTGCTAAACTTGACGTTTCTTTTGGGATTGGGATTGAATTTGCATCAGGCACACCACCAGTATTAACAGAAACATAACCGCCAGCTTGCAAAATTTTATCAAATCCAGAACGATCTACCATTAAATCCTTTATAACTGGAAAAGCTTTTGCTCTGAATGGTTCAACCCAAATAGTTTGTCCGTCAGTAAAATTCCTCATATGAAGCTGGCAAGTAGCAATCTTTGGTAATGGCCCGTGCGGATGACCATTGATCACAAGTCCGCAAGTTCCACAAATACCTTCCCGGCAATCGCTTTCAAAATGTATTGCTTCTTCACCTTTGGCTTCTAAAGAATTATTAATCTCGTCCAGCATTTCAAGGAAAGATGCATCGGGAGAAACCTGCACTTTGTATTCTGCAAAGCCACCAACAGAATTGGCATTCTTTTGTCTCCAGATGTTAAGCGTAAGGTTAAGTTTTTTTGCTTCCATTATTTGTAACTCCTTATTGCTGGTTTTACATACTCAAAGTTCAATTCTTCTTTGTGAAGATTCCATTTATTCTCACCGGCAAATTCCCAGGCAGCAACATATGAATAATGTTCATCATCACGTTTAGCTTCTCCATCTTCAAATTGATATTCTTCACGGAAATGACCACCACAAGATTCGTTTCTGTTAAGCGCATCAAGTGCCATCAGTTCACCAAGCTCAAAATAATCTACCACTCTGCCAGCGCGTTCAAGAGTTTGATTAATATCATCACCGCTTCCGGGAATAGTAACATTTTTCCAGAATTCTTCTTTTACTTGTCTTATCTGTTCAATTGTTTTTTTCAATCCGGCTTCATTTCTGCCCATACCAACATTATCCCACATAATTCTACCAAGTTGTTTATGGAAATCATCCACAGTCCTCTTCCCTTTTATTGAAAGAAGTTTGTTTGTAAGATCCTTTACATCCTTAGCAACTTTTTCAAATTCAGGATGATCTGTTTTCACTAATGTCGGTTTTTCTGATGCAAGATAATTTCCCATGGTATAAGGTATTACAAAGTAACCATCAGCTAAACCTTGCATAAGTGCAGAAGCACCCAAACGGTTTGCACCATGGTCTGAAAAGTTTGCTTCACCAAGTACAAATAAGCCAGGGACATTGCTCATTAAATTATAATCCACCCACAAGCCGCCCATTGTGTAATGAGGTGCAGGATATATCATCATAGGAGTTTTATAAGGATTCTCGCCTGTAATTGTTTCATAAATCTCAAATAAATTTCCATAACGTTCTTCAATAACTTTTTGTCCCAGTCTGTTAATAGCTTCTGTGAAATCAAGATAAACTGCATTGCCGCCTTTTACGCCTCTACCTTCATCGCAAACTTCCTTTGCGGCACGAGATGAAATATCTCTTGGTGCCAGATTTCCGTATGATGGATATTTTCTTTCAAGATAATAATCTCTTTCATCTTCGGGAATATCATTTGGATTTCGCATATCACCTTTTTTCTTGGAAACCCAAATTCTTCCATCATTACGCAAGGATTCACTCATCAAAGTAAGTTTTGATTGTACATCACCATGAAGCGGAATACAAGTCGGATGGATTTGCGTAAAACAGGGATTTGCAAAATATGCACCGCGCTTATGTGCCCGCCAGATAGCTGTTGCGTTACAGTTCATCGCATTGGTGGACAGGAAGAATACGTTTGAGTATCCACCAGTGGCAAGTACAACTGCGTGGGCAGAATATTTTTCAATCTCACCAGTAAGTAAGTTTCTTACTACAATTCCTTTTGCAACTCCATCTACAATTACTATATCCAGCATTTCTCTTCTTGTATAAAGCTTAACAGAACCTTTGGCTATTTGTCTGTTTAATGCGCTAACGGCACCAAGCAGTAATTGTTGCCCCGTCTGACCTCTTGCGTAAAATGTTCTGGAAACTTGTGCACCGCCGAAAGAACGATTATCTAACAATCCACCGTACTCTCTGGCAAATGGAACACCTTGAGCAACACACTGATCAATTATATTTCCGCTAACTTCAGCTAAACGATAAACATTTGCTTCACGCGCACGGAAATCTCCGCCTTTAACAGTATCATAAAAAAGTCTGTAAGTTGAATCGCCGTCATTCTGATAATTTTTTGAAGCATTAATTCCACCCTGAGCAGCAATACTGTGTGCGCGTCTTGCACTATCGTGAAAAGTAAATGATTTAACGTTATAACCAAGTTCGCCTAGTGAAGCAGCTGCCGAAGCGCCTGCTAATCCGGTTCCAACTACAATTATATCAAACTTTCTTTTGTTGGAAGGGTTTACCAACTTCATATTGAATTTGTGGTTAGTCCATTTTTCGGAAATATTTCCGGCAGGAATTTTTGAATCAAGCTTTGTCATAAGTTACCTCCGTAGAAAAAGAAAAAGTAAACAGGCATAGAAGCAAATCCTAAAGCCATAATTATTGCATACACAGTCCCGGTTTTTTTAATAAGAGGGAAATACTTTTTATGATTCCATCCAAAAGTCTGGAATGCGCTTTGGAATCCATGATTAAGATGAAAACCCAGAAGTAAAACAGCAATAATATAAAGTATTGCATACCACCATATCTGGAAAAAACTGATTACGATTTTGAAGTATTCGTGAGTGTTTGCTAATCCATCGGGATCGTGCACATTAAATCTCCAGAAAAATGTTCCCAGGTGTAAAACCAGGAATATGAAAATAATTGACCCGGTAATAAACATGGTTCGTGAAAAAAGATCAGTATTCTGACGTGATCCGTTAACTTTATAACCTATTCCGCCGCGAGCAATTTTATTTTCAATCCAGAGTCTTACGCCATTAAAAATATGAAGTAAGAAAGCTGTGAGTAAAACAATTTCGATTACTCGTATAAGAGGTTTAATTGTATCCAGAGCTTTTACATATCCATTAAAAGCATTAGGACCAAAAAATAAAGTAATATTTCCAATCAAATGAATGATAAGAAAAATCAATAAAAAACTTCCGGTGATTGCCATCGTAAATTTTTTACCAATTGAAGAATTTAGAAATTTTAAAAACCAGCCCATTAAAAACTCCTTTTTAATAAAGATTGATTTATAGCTGATGTGGAATTATAGATTTGAAAATTTGTAAAGGATAAATAACTAACTGAAGAATACATTTTAAAAGTAATCATTAAAAAAGACAACAATAAATATTTAACAATAAATTCCTTATGCAACTTAGAAAAAAAAGCTGAAGGTAAAAAGAAATTAATAAAAAAAATTAAAAATAATTTGAGTTTGATTTTATAAAAACTATTTTAGGATCAGTTCTTTGAACAAAATTTATGGTGTCCCAACCTCGACGAGTCGGGGTAATGGGAAATTATAGGGAAGTACGGTGATCCGCCTTTGGCGGAAATTCCGTCGCTGTCGCGCAACTGTGAGACAAATTAACAATTAAAAATTAACAATGAATAATTTTTTAATCATTGTTAATTCTACATTATTCATTGTTAATTGTTTAGCCAGGAGACCTGCCATAAATAATAATTAATCAACCTTCGCGCAAAGGGTAAGATTAACGATGGTCTCTCAAAATTTCCATTCGTTTTATCTCAACTTTTTTATACGCGAAGTTACCTTAACTTTTTTTAAAAGGAGTAACTTCAATGCACAAAACAAAATTTCTTTTTGCACTTTTTGCGGTTTTTATTTTCTCTTCAATTACTTTCACTCAAAATAACATCATCCAGAAAACAGATACTGCCGGATTCTATAAACTAAATGATGTTGTAATTACTGCAACCAGAACTAAAGCTAACACCATTGAGCTGGCTAATTCTATTTCAGTAATTGATTCAACACAGATTTCAAATAGTAATGCAAATAATGTTTTTGATTTGTTAAAAAACGAAACCGGGATAAGTTTTACAAGACAAGGTGGAACCGGTACTTTATCAAATATTTATCTTCGTGGTGCAAATTCATCTCACACTTTAGTTTTGATTGATGGGGTGGAAGTTAATCTTACAAATGATCCAAGTGGAGTTTATGATTTCTCTGCCCTTCCTATTGATAATATTGATAGGATTGAAGTCCTGCGCGGTCCTCAATCTACACTTTACGGATCAGATGCACTTGCAGGAGTAATTAATATCATCACAAAAAAAGGGAATGGTGCGCCAAAATTTTCTTTATTGGCCGAAGGTGGAACATACAATACTTATAAAACTCAGTTAGGATTAACCGGATCAGTTCAAAAATTAAATTATTCGGTTGCATTAAGCAGAACCGGCAGCGATGGTTTTTCAAATGCTTCAGAAAAATATGGTAATAAAGAAAAAGATGGTTATACTTTCAATAACCTTTCATCAATTCTTGGCTATAACATTAGTGAAAATACTGAGGTAAATTTTTATGCAAGATTTACAAAATCAAAATCTGATTACGATCAATTTGGTGGGGCTTATGGTGATGATCCAACTTATGTTTTTAATCAGGAAGAATTTTCTGTTCGTGGTGAAGGAAAACTAAAACTGCTCGATGGCAATTGGAATCAAAAAATTGGATTGTCATTTATCAGAAATGTAAGAAAATATTCTTACGATACTTCATCGGCAAGTATATATTATTCGCACAGCTTGTATGATGGCAGAAAATATAAACTGGATTGGCAAAATGATTTCGCATTAGATAAAAATAATTTGCTAACTGCCGGACTTGAATATGAATCCGAAGAAACTTCATCAGAATATTATGCTTTTAATTATTTGTTGTTGCCTGATTATGCAAGCATCTTTCCTAAAAAGGATTCCAGAACATTAGGGGTTTACATTCAGGATAATTTTCAAGCGGGTAAAAGATTTTTTTCAACAGCCGGAATAAGATTGGATAACCATAATCAATTTGGTTCTCAGATCACCTACAGAGTTGCTCCTGCTTTTATGATCTGGGAAACAGATACAAAATTTAAAGCTACCGCTGGCACAGGTTTTAAATCTCCATCTTTATTTTATTTGTATGATCCCATATATGGAAATAAAAATCTTAATCCAGAAAAAAGCATTGGTTTTGATTTCGGAATTGAACAATATTTATTTAAACAAGGAATATCTTTAGGAGCTACATACTTTTACAATAAGTTCACTGATATGTTTGGCTTTGACTATTTAACCTTTAAAACAATAAATATTAATAAAGCAGTTACAAAAGGTGCAGAAATTTATTTACATGCAAAACCTTTTGACCAATTAGAATTAAAAGTTAATTATACATATACAGATGCAAAAGATATGAGTCCAAATTCATCAGACTATGGTAAAAAATTATTAAGAAGACCGGAAAGTAAACTTGGATTTTATACCAGCTATTCATTTATGCCAAAGGCAAACATAAATGCTGAAGTAATTTGGGTTGGAGTACGTGAGGATATTGATTTTTCAACTTTTCAAAGAGTTGATCTTAAAAGCTATGTGCTGATAAATTTAGCAGCACATTATGATGTTCTAAAATTTTTAAGGTTAAATTTTAGAGTAGAAAATCTTTTAGATACTGATTATGAAGAAGTATTTGGATATGGAACTGCCGGTTTATCTTTTTATGGTGGAATAAAATTGATGATAGATTAAGTTTATGAATAATAAAAAAACTAAATCAATTGCCCTTAATTTTTCATTTTACATTTTTAATTTTTAATTATTAATACTTTATCTTTAAACAATTACAAATAGAAATTATTTCTCGATATTTAAAAGGAAGGAAAAAACGATGACTGATCAAATGAAAAAAATTAACCCGAACTTTTGGGTGGTAACCTTAATGGTTTTTGCTGCAGCTTTTGTTCGATTATTACCGCATCCACCAAACTTTGCACCGATAGCTGCAATGGCTTTATTTGGCGGCGCTTACTTTAATAAAAAATCTTTTGCATTTATAATTCCACTTATGGCAATGTTTTTAACAGATGCAATAATTGGTTTTTACTCTACTGCCTGGTTAACATATCTTAGCTTTGCTTTGATTGTTGTACTTGGAATTTTAATGCTTAAAAAAGTAAGCGTAAAAAAATTAATCTTTGCATCCATAACAGCTTCAGTAAGTTTCTTTGCAATTACAAACTTTGGCGTTTGGGCACTTGGAACTTTATATCCTAAAACTCCAGCAGGTTTAATGGAAAGCTACATTGCCGCAATTCCATTTTTCCAAAATTCGTTAATCGGTGATTTATTTTTTGTTGGAGTAATGTTTGGAGTTTATGAATTAGTAAAACACAAAGTACCTGCTTTAGCAAAAGTAAAAGCATAACTTTATTTCTTAAGTCCCTTCTCTTTAGGAGAAGGGATTTAGGGATGAGGCCACTTCCTCTTCCCTCTTTCATAAGCCAGCATAACAATTTTCTTAAGAGCTCGCGCGTAACTTAATCCCGCTGCATGAGCAGAACGCATAAATCCTGCACCTTCGGTTAAATCAGGATTTGGATTTACTTCCAGCACGTAAATTTCTTCCTCACTTGTTACACGCATATCAACTCGGGCGTAATCTCTTGTACCCATAATTTTGAAAGCAGAGATTGCTGTACGTTTAATTTTATCTTCTAAGTCTTTAGAAATTATTGCAGGGCAAATAGGAATTGTTTTATGATATGATTCGTGATAAGGATCCCACTTTGCCTGGTAACTAACAATGTTATGCAGGTGATCGGGCATTGAACTAAAATCAATTTCACTAATCGGTAAAACTTTAGGTTTTAAATCTCCTACAACTGAAACATTAAACTCGCGTCCTTCAATAAACTCTTCAATCAGAGCAGGTTGATTAAATTGTTTAAAGATATATTCAATTCTTTTCCTTAAAGCATTGGTGTTATAAACAATCGATTCATTTTCAATTCCAACACTTGCATCTTCATAAGCAGGTTTAACAATAACAGGAAATTTTGTTTCAAGTTTAAACTCATCGGGAATTTTATCAAACAACTGAAACCTGGCTGTTTTAATTCCGTGATAGTTAAGTAATTTTTTTGTAAGAAATTTGCTCTGGCAATTTGCAAGTGCAATCGCCGATGCCCCGGTGTAAGGAATCCCAAGCAACTCATAAAGTCCCACTAAGTTCATCTCTAAGCGCGGCTGTTCTTTGTAAATCTCTGCAAGGTTAAATATTACATCCGGCGGATTTTGCTTCACTAAATCCAAAAGTCTGAAAATATCATCCTTTAGGTTTAAGGTATAGGCATCAAAACCGACTCTTTTAAGCTTTTTAGCTATAATTTCATACTCTTCCATCGGAGTAAGATTATCTACCTCAAAATATGGCTTAAAATCAAGCTTAGGTGCTGGCTTAGCCGGTTTCTGGTAAAACTCCGGGTTTGCCTCGTTGTAAAGGACAAGAACCTTAATTTTTTTTTCTTTCATACTGAAAAAATACCCAAAATCACTTGTAAAAAAAACTTCATTTGATAATGTTTACGTAGTTTCAATATCAATAAAATTAAAAATGAGTTTTTACCCACAACCATATAAATATCAATGCGGACCCTTCGCACTTAAATACGCACTTGTAATGCTTGGCAGATTCGAAAGTGAAAATCAAATCGGAATAAAAGCCGGAAGTACGTGGTGGTACGGCACTGATGAAATCGGTTTAGCAAAAGCTGCAAAGTTTTATAATTGCAAGATGAAATATTTTCGCAGAGAAAAACCAGAAGATGCAATCAAAGCTTTGATTGAACAATTAAAAAATGGTTATCCCTGCATACTAAGTGTTGATAACTGGGAACACTGGCTAACAGTTGTAAATTATCAGCAAAGAAAATTTATTGTTACAGATAGCTCGCTGGATAAAGTGATTACTATTTATACTCCCCATCAACTTTTAAAAAGATGGAAGTATTATGATGAAGATGATGATGAGATTAGTTATGATGGATATGCTATCATTCCGCAATATAAAGTTACAACAAAGGCAAAGTTTACTTTGGAGCAGGCAAGATTTGTAATGGATTCCCGTAATCAAAAGCTTGCAGCAAAGTGGGATACTTATTTTAATGATATGATTGCAATTTGTCATCCACGACATGCTAATGCAACACATTTAATTTCATTCAGAGATTTTTTAAGAAGATATGAAAAAGTTTTAGTAAGACAGGTTGCAAATTGGCATGGCTCACCAAATCATCGCGAGCTAAAAAAAATCCTTAGCAATTTTCAGTTTATGGCTGACGTGTATGATCTTGTTATTCATGCTGATGAACAGAAAAAAGCATTGATTGACCTCGCATCTATTTTGATGATGTACTCTTGCGGTAAGTATGGAATGGATGAGATATATTAAAAGTTTAATCCGCCGCTGCGGACAGGTTTAAGTTTAAGAGATTGTATTTAAAATTGCCACGATTTTTAAGTCGTGGTTACGGTAATACAAATTAATTACGGGCTTCAGCCCAACAACAAATCATTTGGCTAAAGCCATAATTATTTTTATTAAACCTCCACGACCTGAAGGTCGTGGCAATTAAACCAATCAAAATATTATGAAACGAAACTCAATTATCCTAAAAAAAGAATCTACTGCTCTTTTAATAATTGACATTCAGGAACGTATTCTTCCTGTGATCAGAAATTATGAAACTGTTGTAGAAAATACCGTAAAGCTGATTAAAGGATTTAAAACAATGCAGCTTCCGATCTACTTTACAGAACAGTATCCTAAAGGTTTGGGACCAACATCACAAAAAATACTTGCTGAACTTGAAGGTTATACAGCTATTCAAAAAATGAGTTTTAGTTGTTCCGGTGCAGAAAATCTTTTTGATGAATTTCGTAAAAAGAAACTTTCTCAAATAGTTGTAACAGGAATCGAATCTCACGTTTGCGTTCAGCAGACTGTATTGGATCTAATCGCGAATGATTTCCAGGTTAATCTTGCAGCAGATGCCGTTTCATCACGTAAAGAAATAGATTACAACATTGCGCTGGATAGAATGAGAACCCTTGGTGCTGAAGTTACAACTACAGAATCAATTTTATTTGAGTTGCTTGAAGTTTGCGGCACGCCGGAGTTTAAAGAAGTTTCTAAAATTGTTAAATAGTTTTTAAGGTAATGACACTCTTTTTTACAAAAGTGTCATCTTAATATTTTATTCTTCAAACAAAGCAACTAAACTTTTAAAGTTTACATTAACCACTTCTACGGCATTTTCAATTTTATCTCGGGCTGCACCTGAGTTTTTTAATTTTTGTAAATCAAGTGTTGAATTGAACAAGTTATCTGCAGCTAAGATAAAATCATTTTTTTTATCTGATGCCCATTTTGGTAATTTTCTATTCATCAGACTGTCCGCAAGAGTTACCAAATCATCTATTGCTGAGTTTAACTTATCTGTATTATTATTCGGAAGATAATTATCGTAAATCCTGAAAAGCATTTTATGAAACTCGCCGATTTCTTTTGTAACAGGAGTAACTATTCTAACAAGCATTTCATATTCTGAGTGTATTTCTCCTGTTGCTTCAAGCAATTTATTTTCATCATTTTCTTCAATTGCCTGACTATATTTTTGCGCTGATCCTCTTAACTTTTCAATGCTTTGATTCCATTTATCCTTTTTATCGTTTAGTAAAGGTGGGAGTTCTACTTTGTAAATTTTTTCGACACTTGTTTTCATAAGAGGCAAAAGATCTTTTAACATTTTCACATCTTTATCAGGATAAGCATCGTGCCACATTTGATGAATTACAGCATGAAGATCATATAATTCTGGAACAGATGAATTTACTTCATCCAAACTGTCTTTTTGCTGGGGAAATAAATCAATAACAAAAACAGTAAAAATCAGGATTAAAATTACATTTTTCATATAAACTCCTTGATAAGGATTTTTGTTAATTGAAATATACAAAATCAATTTAATATCAGCATTTATAAAATTTTCTTGAATTATAAATCCATTACTTGTAACTTAATCATAAAGAAAACATCAATTTTATGAGGAAAGTTTATGGCTGAACATTTAATTGCTCATTGCGAAATACCTGCAACTGATCTTAACAAATCAAAAGAATTTTATCATAAAGTACTTGGCTGGGAATTTAAACCATTTGGAAACGGCTACTTACTTTTTAATAATCATAAAGGTACGATGGTTGGATTAAGAAAAGTTGATGAAGTTGCTAAAGGCGAATCAACCGTTTTTCATGTTAATATGCCGGAAATAGATTCAATATTAAAACGGGTTAAAGAAAATGGTGGAGCAGTAAAGAGAACTAAGACTGTAATACCTGCAATGGGCTGGTATGCTTTGTTTACGGATCCCGATGGGAATACAATTGGATTATATCAAAAAAGTTAGTCAAACTTAACGGAATGTTGGAGTAATGGAATTTTGAAATTCCATTATTCCATTTCCCCAACAATCCAATTTATTTATTCAGCAACAATTTTGTAATTATGTGTAATCTCAACAGCTTTCTGAAGCATAGCAGTTACACTGCAATATTTAGTCTGAGATAATTCAATTGCCCTTTCAACATCTTTTGCCTGAATATCTTTTCCATAAAAAACATATTCAAGATTAATTTTTGTGTAAACCTGTGGGTGTTCTTCCTGCTGCTCTGCAGTTATATTCATCTCGAACTTTGTGTATTTAACCTTTTTCTTATCAAGAATAGTTATTACATCACTTCCGGTACAGCCAGCTAACGAAATGAGTATTAATTCTTTTGGTCTGATACCGGCATTACTACCGCCAAAATTTTCTGGTCCATCCATTGTGACCCAATGATTGGAATCAGTTTTACCGACTAATGTAATTCCCTGCAATTGTTTAACGAAAGCTTTTTTGATAATCATTTTTTCCTCTAATTAATTTAAGTTTTACTAAAGTATGATGCAGATCAATTAAATAGGATTTAAAAATGAACTATTAAAATAAGATGAGATGTTTTAATGATAATAATTCAACATTCCTCGTATAAAATCAATAAAATTAAATTCTTTAAAAGACATTTTAATGGAACTCTTAACTGGTTAATTACGTTATCAATTTTACGATCGTAAAAAAATTAATAAATCACAAAAAATGGAGAAGACAATGAACACTTTCAGATTGACTGCAGTAGCAGTAATATTATTTGCAGTAACTTTAGTTTCAGTAAACGCTCAGGATTACAGCAAAAAATCTGCATCCAAAGACATAGTTACTATAGCAGCAGATGCTGGTATGTTTAAGACTTTAGCGGCTGCTCTCACAGAAGCAGGTTTAATTGAGACATTGAAAAGTAAAGGACCTTTCACAGTATTTGCACCAACAGATGAAGCATTTGCCAAATTACCCAAAGGAACTTTAGAAGGGCTTTTAAAGGATAAAGAAGCTTTAAAGAAAATTCTTCTTTACCACGTTGTTTCTGGCAATGTAATGTCAACTGATGTAGTAAAATTAACTGAAGCAAAAACAGTTGAAGGCAGCAAAGTTAAGATTAGCGTAAAAGATGGTAAAGTTATGATTAACGATGCCAAAATAATTAAAGCGGATATTAAGGCCTCAAACGGTGTTATCCACGTAATAGATACTGTAATTTTACCGCCTGCAAAATAATTTTAATCAAATGATTAAACTGAAAGCCCCGGAATTATTAACCGGGGTTTTTTATTTTATTAAAATATCCTGAATAATTGGTTTCAATCCTCTGAAGAATAACTCAACAGCAATTACCATTACAATTAAACCCATAATTCTTGTGAGCACTTTATTTCCACTTTCGCCAAGAAAACCAATAATTCTTCTGGAGCTTAAAAGTATAAGATGAGTCAGTCCCATCACAACAAAAATTGATGCAATGAGTAAAGATTTATGCGTTAAATCCGGTGCATCATTCATCATAACAATAGAGATTGTAATTACTCCCGGACCAGTAATCATCGGAACACCGAGCGGAGTTATTGCAAAATCTTTGGCTGCTTCAATAAATTCTTCTCCTTCTGATTTTATTCGGGTTAATTTTCCGCGTAACATATCATAACCTGAAAAGAAGAAAAGAATTCCACCGACAACTCTTAATCCATTTACAGAAATGTTAAAAAGATCAAAGATAAAATTTCCACCGAAAGTAAAAAGTAAAAGTACTATCAAAGCTGTTGATGTTGCTTTAAGAGCAATTGCGGCTGCTTGTTTGGAAGTCATTCCGGTTGTAAGAGTTGTAAATACAGGAATAACTCCAAGTGGATTTACCATTGTGAACAATGAAGTAAAAGCAAGCAAAGCAAATTGTAAAATTGAATCCATTTTTTAATCCGTGATAATCCGCTAAATCCGCGTCATCCGCGTGCCATTGTTTTAATTAAATCCCAAGCATCCACAATATGTCTTTTTTCATGTCTGATACTTCCAATTGTCAATCGTATCACAAACTTGCCGTTAAGTTTTGTATGCGATAAAAATATTTTTCCTGATTGATTAATTTTTTCTAATAGATCTTCATTCAGTTTATTCAGTTCTTCTTCAGAAAGATTTTGGGGATTATATCGGAAACAAACTGTAGAAAATGGAACCGGTGCCATTCGTTCAAAATCTTTTTCATCATCAATCCATTTAGTAAATTCTTTTGCAAGTTCAATATGATTTTTAATTCTTGCAGCTAATCCTTCAACGCCAAAATACCTGATGATAAACCAGAGTTTAAGTGAGCGGAATCTTCTTCCCAACTGAATTCCATAATCCATTAAATTTTCTACTTCACTATCCTGATTAGTTTTCAGATACTCTGCCGATAAACTAAAAGCCCGTTTTAAAACATCCGGTTTGCGCGTGAAAAATATACTCAGATCAGTTGGAGTAAACATCCACTTGTGAGGATTAATTACAATCGAGTCAGCTCTATCCCAACCTTTTGTAATCCATTTCATTTCCGGAATCATTGCTGTAACTCCAGCATAAGCTGAATCAATATGAAGCCACATATTATTTTTTTCTGCTATCTCTGCTATCTCTTCAACCGGGTCTATACTTGTTGTAGATGTTGTACCAACGGTGGCAACTACAATAAACGGCAGCCATCCATTTTTCTTGTCTTCATCAATTGCCGCTTTAAGTTTTTGTGGAATCATTTCAAACTTTTCATTAACGGGAATTTTTCTTATTCCTTCTAATCCAATTCCAAGTGTTAATGCTCCTTTATCAATAGAGTTATGTGCCTGCTCAGAGCAATATAATCTTAAACGAGGTAAATCATTTCTACCCGCCATTCCCTTTTCACGAATTTTTAAATTAAGCTGTTCACGTGCAGCTGCAACTGCGTGCATAGAGCTTGTAGATGCAGTATCATAAATAATTCCCCAATAATTTTCAGGTAATCCAACCATTTGCCTGAACCAGTTCATCATTGCACGTTCGAGTTCTGTAAAAGCGGGCGATGTTTTCCAAAGCATTCCATTTGCATTAAATGCAGCAGAAAGAAGATCAGCTAAAATACCGGGCCCGCTTGATGTTGAATTAAAGTAAGCCATAAATCCGGGATGATTCCAATGTGTAATTCCATCAATTAAAATTTTATCAATATCTGATAAAACATTTTCAATATCTTCACCGTTTGTTGGTGGAGTTTGTGGGATTCGTTTTAAAATATCGCCTGGGTTTACTTGTGATAGTGGCGGATAATTTTCAATGTTAGTTAAATAATCAGCGATCCAATCAACAAGTTTGTATCCGTTTTTTCGAAATTCTTTGGAGGGCATGTCTGACATAATTATTTCCTTTAGTTTGAAAAAATAATTCGTGTAAAATTAGTGATAATTCGTGGCAAAAAAACCTGACACGAATTACACTAATTAAGAGTGGAATTTATCTTTCTTAAAGAATCTATTTTCTATAATTTGAATCGAACAAAAAGAAAAATTTTACAACAATGAATAATCTATACAAATATATTTTTGCTTTCATTTTTGCAATTACAATTTTTACCAGCTGCTATCAGCATTTCCCTCTTGATCAGGATATAAGCAGGACACAAAATACTTTTTATAATCAGGATAGCATAAAGGTACAATTCCCCAAAATTATTGAGGGCAAAATCGCTTTGATGGCGATGGTTTATACTCACTGCCCGGATATTTGTCCAATGACTACACATAATATGCAGTTAATTGAAGAACGTTTACCCGATGAGTTAAAAGGTAAAGTAAAATTTGTAATTATTTCATTTGATCCTAACCGGGATACACCATCTGTATTAAGAAAGTTTGCTGAAATAAGAGATATAGATTTTGCAAACTGGAGTTTGCTTACCGGTGATCAGGAAAATACAAAAGAGGTAATGCTTAAGTTTGATATCAAAGCTATCCCTGCTGATTCAACTTATGATAATGGCGAACTGAGTTATAGTATGATTCATACCGATAGAATTTCATTAATTGATCAGAACGGCAGACTGAGAAACAATTATAAAGGCAGCACAGTTGATTTTAATTTAATTTTGGAGGATATAAAGTACTTATCTAATTAAATAATTTCTTATTAGTGAATTTTTGTGCCTTTGTGTTTTTGTGGCAAGTCCCTTTCTGCCACTAAAACTCTAAATCACTAAATAATTCAAAACTAAATTGGAGAATAATATGAATCTATTACTTGCACTTTTACTAATCTTTTCTAATCCATCAGACAAGATTAAAATAGTTGATCCCTGGATGAGAGTTGGTGCACAGGGACAAGCTACCGGATTATTTTTTAAGA
>DAIRCT010000053.1:0-21523 GCA_036796535.1 Ignavibacteriaceae bacterium | reverse complement strand
AATTGTTTTCAAATGTTTCTAACAAACTAAGTTTGTTGTTAACTAGTTTTAGTTTATTGCTCATATATTAACCTTTATTTTTTCTGTCCCTGAGTTTAATTGTACAATTTTCTTCCAATTTATTTCCCCATCAATACAAAATTCTTTCGAAAATTGCTGAGTAAAAATATTTATCATAATTAATAATATAAAAGATACTTTGGGATTTCTATGTTTTTAATAATGTTTTTTTTATTTTATAAATATATCAATTGTATTTTTATAATGAAACCAGCGTTTGGATATTACGGAGCTAAAGTCCGTATTGCTTCACATATTATTAATTCATTACCTCCGCACAATGCTTGGGTCGAGGCTTTCTGTGGTTCGGCAGCGCTAACGATTGCCAAGAAACCTGCTCCAATTGAAATTATAAATGATCTCGATGATCAGATAATTAATCTATTTGAACAGTTAAGAAATAATTCAGATAAATTGATAAGTGCTGTTAGTTTAACGCCCTATGCAAGAAAAGAATATTTTAATGCTAAGCGTACAGAAGAAGTCATTAATCCTCTAGAAAAAGCAAGAAGATTTTTGATTTCAACAATGATGACAGTAAATGGTGCTGTTGGCGACACTGGTGCTGGGTTTTCTTTTTCCCAATCCTATTCCAGAGATGGCAGAGAAGCAAGAGTAAACCGCTGGTACAATCTTCCTGATCGATTAGAAAAAGTTGTTGAAAGATTAAAAAGCGTACGAGTAGAGAATAGGGATGCAAGAGAATTATTAGGAATGTTTATAAATAAACCAGCAACTCTCTTTTATATGGATCCACCTTACCTAATGGAGAGAAGCCATCAGTATCGACACGATATTGATGAAAAATTTCATATTGAATTGTTGGAACTAAGTAATAAAGCAAAATGCATGTTGCTGGTAAGTAGCTATGACAATGACTTGTACAATGAAATGTTGGCACCTCAAGATGGATGGACTAAGACCGTTATTGATACAAATACAGCTGATACTTCGGGTAGAAAATACGAAAGAAAAGAAGTCCTTTGGAAAAATCAACAATATGAAAAAGCTTTTAGGAATAAGCGAGTGCCAATTCGCTTAACAACACAAGAGAAAAAACAACACAAAGTAAATCCCACGAGAAATTAATTTTTCCCTCAGCTTAATTCTTTAAAAATTCAAGTGAGCTGATACCATTTCAAATCTTCAATATTATATTCAATTAAATCCACCTGCTTAGCTTCTTTAATTAAAAAGGTATGGCCTTCAATGGTAAGATAATCACTTTTTCTAATTTGGTATTCAGGATTCTGGATCATTATCGGTAATGTATCTGTAGGTCTTGCTTCATTAAATTCTCTCATCATATAAATCCAATAACTGTTTTTTTTCTTTTTAGCAACTTCCATTTCGTTGCTGCTCCAGTAAAATCGAATTTCATCTTGTTGTGTAGCCTTTACCTCAATAAAGCGGTTCGGAAATATTTCATCAGATGTTCCATCAAAAG
This sequence comes from Ignavibacteriaceae bacterium, assembly GCA_036796535.1. GTDB lineage: Bacteria > Bacteroidota > Ignavibacteria > Ignavibacteriales > Ignavibacteriaceae > IGN3. The sequence continues at coordinate 20,016 of DAIRCT010000053.1, read as the reverse complement.
ATTCAATGTCATACCCAGCCGCAGTATTAAAAGGACTAATTCTTTTTACAAGTTCTGCTTGAAATGGTTTGCCTAGTTTATTTAATCTCTTTTTTTCAAACTCAACTACGGCATTCTCTGCTTGCGCTCCCAATTTGCGATTCTCCAAAAGAATTTTTTCAAGCTGTTGCTCAGATAGAACTTTTCTATCTGCTATTAATTCATATACTAGACCAGAGTATTTTTTGTCAACTATAATTTTAAATTCATCTTGGTTGATAATCCCTAAAAATTTAAATAAATGGATTGTCGAATTTTGAGCTACAGGTAATACAGTATCAATAGTAGATAATTCATAAATTAAAGTAGCTTGATTAACATTAAAATGTTCAAATAGTTCACGTGCATTTTGGCTCCAGGCACCTTTGAATACTATCCTTTCTGCGATTAATTGTTTTTGTGCCTCAGTAATTTCAAAATATCGCTCACTATTTGCATTAAGAAATTTATGACCAAGTGTCGACAAATTAACTTTATTGTTTCTAATTGAAATCAAGCCGCAGTATTTACAATGATCTAATATAGATTCGTATTCTCCACGAATTCCCCCGAATGCAACAGATTTACAATGGTCAATCAGAGAATCTACAAAACAATCAGTGCCATCTGGTGAAAGATCCTTAAATGCAATTAGCACCTTATTAAAGAAGTTAAGTAAATTGGTTTCAGGTAGGTTCATTTAATTTGATTAAAAATGTTATTTGGCTTTAAGAAAATTTTTCACATCCTTTACAGTTGCTTCAAAGTCTTCAATCTCTTCATTTTCATTTTCTAGTTCGGGTCCTTCAACATCTAACTCTCCAATCGGAATTTCATCTTCAAGAACACTAATCATAGTTTCAAATTTTTCATTAAGTCGTCGATCAATTGTTTCGTCTATCGTATTCTTTGCTATAAGAATATAATAGTTGACAACCTCATCTTTTTCTAATCCGATTCTATGAAGTCTATCCATTGATTGGATGTATTGCCCACAATTAAATGTACGATCGAGATAAATAGCATCATGACAAAATTTATGTAAAGATATTGACTCTGCACAAGCTGCAGGATTTGCAATTAATACACAAGGTTCTTCGGATTGTTTGAAATCCCTAATTTCTTTTTCACGATTAAATATTTCATTTTCATCGTCATCACGTGGAATTGCACCAAATACTGTAAAATATTTTATTGATTTAAGTCGCTCTTTCAACATTTCAATGTTGTGAATAAATGTTGTCCAAAGCACAATCTTTTTATTTTCTCTAGTAAGTTTTTCGATTAACTTGATCGCTGCTTCAAACTTGATGGGAATTTCAAACTTCGGATATTTTTCAATTAACTCGATGAGTGATGATCCATCACTTGATAAAGGGGGAATATCAAACTCTTGTGAATATTGGTACAGTAGTGTTGGATTCGAAGCTGCCTGTAACAATCTCACCATTTTCGCTTTTCGCCATTGCTTTAACTTTTGTCTTTCTTCCGTTTGAAGTTTTAACTCCGTTATTAACCGAACGGAAAGAGCTTGATAAATTTTTGACTGAATAGGTTTGAGAGAATATTCGATTTTAATCGTTTTGGGTTTTGGTAATTGTAAGTCTGATTTCTTAACACGAAAAAAGAAAGGTCTTATTTCTTTTTTTATTTCCTCTTGCTGCACTGAATCAGCACATCGTACTTTATAAGCATTTCTTTCGCCTAAGAGTTGTTTATTTGGCCATAGAAAGGTCATTTGTGTCCAAAGATCTATATATCCATTTGGCATGGGTGTCCCCGATAAAACAATTCGTCGTTTAGCATAAGAAGCAATTTGAAGTATTGCATCCGACCAAACTCCCCCCGAAAATCTTTTTATGTAATGTGATTCATCTATTACAAATAAAAATTTATGACGACTGAACAAATCAATAATTTCACTTTTATCATTTGAAGCTGTTTGATAGTGACAGAGGAATAGTTCGAAGTTACTGGACTGTAAATAATAGGTTTGTCTTTTGGAACCAGTCAAACGTGCTGAAATTAAATTCTCGCCAAAACACTTAACAGATTCGTCTTCCCAAGGAGCAAAACTGCTGAATGGACCTACTACAAAAATTTTTTCGACAATATTCTTTTTTCTTAATTCATTATAATATGCATAAACCATCGTGGTCTTACCACTGCCAGGTACAGAAAAATTTGCACCGTGTTTTACTTTCAATAAATGCTCAACACCTTTTAACTGGTAAGGCTTTAACTCTCTAACAAATGCCTTGGGTTGCTCAAAGTGAAGAATTTTACTAGAATTTTCAACGGCCTCATTAAATTCAGTTTGTTGGTTTTTTATTGTTAATATAATTTCGTTTACTTTTTTATCAGTAGAATATTGGATTCCTTCTTCATTTAGATAAGTAATAATCTCTCTTACTAAATCGCGAAACAAATTTTTTTCGCTGAAAAAATATCTTTTTTTTTCTTCATCGATTTCCATACCCAAAGAAATATTAAAAAATGCCCGATGTTCCCACTTGAAAATTTCCTTTAAAGAATCTTCAACCAATAGTTCGCTGTTATAGATATAAATATTTACCATTATTTAATTTTAAGCTCCTTCTTCATTTCTAATACTAAATCACTAAGGACTTTTAATTTTGTTTTAACATCATCATCTAGTTTAAAATGTTTTCCCTTTCTGTCAATTCCACGTAGAGCTGTAATGGCCCGATCTATAAGTTTCGCTGGTTTCTCCGCATCTTCTTTATTTTTCCTGACGTCCTTAGCATTGTCAAAGTTGTCAACAAGTATTTCTGGTGGAATCTGCTTCTTATCTTTATATTTTTCAAATTTATCTGTTAAGACAAAACTGGTTTGGTCATCGTTCAAATTTTTACAAAGTTCCCTCGCATCCATGTGTGTAAATCTAAAATCTTTATGAAGTATGCTCGCTCGCAACCAAAGAAAAACAGTCTCAAGTTTCTTTATTACTTCTCGTTTTGGAAAACCATTTCGTTTTAACTTATCAGTTAATCTATTTTGTATATCCTCAAAATGTTCGTGTAACCCGAATTTCTTAATAAGCCCATAATTTTTAGGTTGTCCAAAAAATTCAAGGAAAGTATCAATTATCTTTAATCGTTCTAAGTCGTAGTCAACCATTTTTTCAGTCCACCCATACATTGCAGCAGCAATCTCCGAAGACAATAATCCTGCTTTTTTGCCTTCGTATATCATCAGTAGATTATTTACAGGTCCGTAGTCTGCCACTTTCTCTTTTGATAATTGAAGTCCAGCTTCAATTTTCCATAAATCTTTTTCCGAAATATCCTTTGGTAACCTCACTACCCAAAGTTCATCCCATTTACCAGTAGGTTGGTTCTTATGTAATAGTTCAAGTGCGGCCATTCGTCTATTACCATTAACAACAATGCCATCATAAGTGATGTGAGCAACATCCCTCTGTTCACCAATTAATAGCAAATCATTATATAATTTCTTTCCTTCTGCATTTAACTCGTCAGAATTTACATTCTCAAACAATAATAGTTTTTTTATGATTTCAACATCGGATTTGTCTGCAGGATCTAATTTTCTACCAATCTGGTTCTCATATTCAAGTATCTCAATATTAAACCTTCTATTATGATGATTATAAATCAGTAATTTCCAAGGCAAACTGTAAGATTCAAGTGGTTTGATAACACCTCCAATCTCGACTTTTTGTTTACCTTTCGCACAATTATGATTTTCAATGTATGCATCAATCTCTTGTGCTTTTTTACTTTGTATAGTCATAATACAATCCTTATTAAGTATTTCAAGAAAGTAATTTCAATTTAAGTTATACTGTCAAATTAAGCTTTATACAATTCACACTTGAAACAATATCTTCCTCCACCTCAAACGCATCATTCGTTACCATCTCAATTTCATTTATTCTAAAGCCGTGCTGCTCTCTTTCTTTTTCCGTAGAGGCGTCTTTTTCTCCGGCAATAAAAAACTCGGCAAGAGATATCGCCTCTTCTTCATTTTTTGCATCAATGGTTACTATATAATCTCTGTTTAGTATGACATTGTATTTTCTCATGTTACATCAAATATAGACTGGTTTAATTTTATATGGAATTGGATCTTCAAATCCTGCTTGCTGAAAGCCACGCAAACGCAATGCGCAACTATCACAAACTCCGCATGCCTCATCTTCATTTTGATAACAGCTCCAAGTTAAGTGAAGCGGTGCATCAAGTTCAATTCCTTTTTTTACAATTTCTGCTTTGGATAAGTTTATAATGGGAGTAACAATTTTAATTTTTGTTTCCGGTTTTGTACCAAGCTCAACCATTTTTTCGAAGGCAGAAAAAAAATCAGGTCTGCAATCCGGATAGCCGGATGAATCTTCATAAACTGCTCCGATAAAGACCGCCCCTGCATTTAAAACTTCAGCCCAGCTTACACAAGCTGCAAGAATATTTGCATTCCTAAATGGAACGTAGGAAGATGGAATATTTTTACTCTCCAAATCTGCTTTAGTTACTTCAATATTCTTATCTGTTAAAGAAGAGCCGCCGATTTTTGCGAGGTGTGTGTAATCGATAATCAATCTTTCTTTAACCCGATAATGATCAGCAATATCATTAAATGCTTTTAACTCACGTTTTTCAGTTCGCTGTCCGTAATTGATATGTGCAAAAGCAAGATTGTATTCCATATTTGCGATTGCCGCAGTTACACAGCTATCCATTCCTCCGCTAATGGCGATAACAGCAGTATTTTTTTTTGATGATTGCATAAATTAAAAGTAATCTATTAAACTAAGTTTGCATAGATGCGAGGAATTGCATGAATGCATGGTTTGAAAAATCTTTACCTTAAAATACTAAAAAGGAATAAAAGATTTTTGAGATATTTTTCGATCTTAGCGTAAAAGCTTTGCGTCCTTTGCGAGAAAAGAATATGTTTCACGCTCCCAATGGGATGGCTATGCCAAAAGAGCGCTAAGAAAAAACACGCAAAGGGCACAGAGTTTAAGACTTAATTTTTTTTATACTTCTCAACTATAAGTATCATTCCAATAATCAAGCTTACAATCGCAGAAAGTAAAAAGGGAATCATCGAACCAAACTTATCCCATAAAACTCCTGTTGCAAAAGAACCCATCATAATTGCAAAGCTTGAAAGCATTGTTAACAGACCGATTGCAGAACCGCGCTGCTCATCAGGAATTAAATCAGAAACCCATGCCTTAGAAACTCCTTCTGTTGCGGCGGCATAAATTCCATACAAAATAAAAAGAATCCATATAAATTTTATATCCGTTACAAATGCGAATCCAAAATACACGATTGAAAAAATGAACAACCCAAAAGAAAAAATATTTTTCTTTCCCATACTGTCTGAAAGTTTTCCAATTGGATACGAAGATGCTGCATAAATTAAATTATAAAAAATATAACCAAAGATTGCCAGAGAGTTTGAGCTTGATATATCTCTGGATTTTAAAATCAAAAAAACATCACTGCTGTTAACAAAGGAAAATACTGTAAAGAGAAAAAGTAGTTTTTTATAATTTTTAGGCGCACTTTTCCAAAAAACAGAATAATTTTGTTTAATCCTTTGTTTGGATGGAATGGGTTTATCTTTTACTAACAAGGTAAAAAACACTGCAAATACGGATGGGATAAACGCAACTAAAAATATTAATTGAAAGTTGTTTGGAAAAAATTGAAATAAAACTAAAGCTGCAATTGGTCCGATTGCTGCTCCTAGTGTATCCATAGCTCTATGAAATCCAAATACTGCACCTGAATTTCCGTTACTGTAACTCCCAAGTAAAGCATCACGTGGAGCCGTTCTTACTCCTTTCCCAACTCTGTCTGAAACCCTTGAAAATAAGACAGTCGGCATGGATTGTATTATACCTGGTAAAGGTTTTGCCAAAGCAGAAATCCCATAACCAAGTACAATAAAGATAGAGCGCTTACCAACTTTATCAGAAAGATTTCCAAAATATCCTTTTAAAAATCCGGCTGTTACTTCAGCAATTCCTTCAATCACTCCAACCACAGCCATTGATGAACCCAAAACTGCAGTTAGGAAAATCGGGGTTACGGGATAAAGCATTTCGCTGGCGATATCAGTAAATAAACTAACCAGCCCTAGAATTAAAACTTGTCTGGGTATTTTTGATTTCATCTTTATTTTACTTCGCGATCTTTGCGAAAATCTTTGCGTGCTTTGCGAGAAAGAGGTTAGCTGCATTTCACGCTCCCAATGGGATGGCTAGGCCAAAAGTTCGCAAAGAAGAAACACGTAGAGAACGCAAAGTTTAAATCAATTATATTCTTGTGTAATTTTGCCAGGTAAATTTAATAAAACTATAGAGGAAACAATGCGTAAAACTGTTATTGCTGGTAACTGGAAAATGAACAACGATCTTAAAGAATCACAAAAACTTATCGTTGAACTGAAAAATCTATTACAGAATGAAAAAATAAAATGCGATGTTATTATTTGTCCGCCTTTTACTTCACTATCAGAAGCATCCAAACTTTTAGATGAAAGTAAAATTAAACTTGGTGCACAAAACATGTACTTTGAAGAAAGCGGGGCATACACAGGCGAGATTTCAGCATCAATGTTAAAATCAGTTGGATGTGAATATGTAATCCTTGGTCACTCAGAACGCCGCAACATTTTTGGCGAAACTGATGAACTGATAAATAAAAAAATCAAGAAAGCATTATCAGCAGGATTAAAACCAATATTTTGTGTTGGCGAATTACTTGAGGAAAGAGAAAGCGGATCTACGAATGATGTAGTTAAACGACAGTTGCTAAAAGGATTAGAAGGTATTTCTAATGATGAAATGAAAAATATTATTATTGCATATGAACCCGTTTGGGCAATTGGAACGGGAAAAACTGCAACTCCCGCTCAGGCACAGGAAGTCCACGAGTTTATTCGAGATTTAATAGAAATAGAATATTCATTAGAAGTTGCAAACAAAATAATAATCCAATATGGCGGAAGCGTTAAACCAGATAATGCAAAAGAGCTTCTTTCACAGGAAGATATTGATGGCGCACTTGTTGGCGGCGCTTGTCTTAAAGCCGATTCGTTTATTGGAATTATAAAAGGTGCTTAAAATTTATTTTTCTTTTCAAAAGCCCGATTTTTAGCTTAAATCGGGCTTTCTTTTCATTGCAATCCCTTCGTTTTGAAGTTATATTTGTAACTTATTTTTCAGGAGTTTTTTAGCAAAGAATGATTTCCCACAAAAATTTACTTTACAATCTGTTTATAGCCGCAATAATTCTCGTTCAGCCAGCTTTTTCACAGGTTATTTTCAGAAATCTTCCAAATTATAAATTAAATTCTTCCGATCAACTGTTTTTTGGTATTACTAATACCCGCAGCATAATTTCACTTGATGGAAACTGGAAGATTTTCCATTCTGATGATGACAAGAATAAAAAGATAAATGTTGTTGTTCCGTCAATCTTTGAAGGAAAAGGTGATTTTGTATTTGAGAAAAGCTTTTCGCTAACTGAAGATCAAATAAATAATCATAAAATTACTTTAAACTTTTTTGGATTAAATTATTCGGCTGACATTTCTGTTAATAAAATTATTATCTATCGCCACCCGGGCGGTGAATTTCCGTTTACGGTTTCATTGCCGCGTGATATTCTTAGCTCGGATAAAGATAATATTTTATCTGTAAAACTCTCTTATAAACTTGATTCACAAAACACTATTCCATTAAAGCAAAGATTTTTATTTCCACAAAATTTTGGTGGAATAATTCGAGATGTTTATTTATTGCTTACGCCAAATGTCAGCATTTTAGATTTTAAGTATAAAACTGATATTGATCCCAAATCCAATAAGGCAATAATTTCATATCAAACTGTCATCGATAATAAAGAGTTTAAAAAAATAAGCGATACCCTTGAAACACAGACAAACTTTACTTTAAGAACACAAATATTTTATCCTGACGGAAAAAGTAGTTCCTCAATTGCTGATAACAATTTTAATCTGAAGCAAAACAAACAAATAGAATTTAAAAATAATATCAGTATAACTACCCCGAGTTTCTGGAGTCCGGATAATCCTGCAAGTTATATTGTTAGATTAGAATTATTGCACGGTGATAAGGTTGTTGACAGATTTGATCAGAGCATTGCACTGGTAAAACTGGAATCATTACAGAATAATTTTTTGCTCAATGGAAAAGACTTTAAGCTTTACGGCGTTACTTATTCACCTTCCTATTATCAATACGGAAGTTTATCCTCGTACGATAGAATGGAAAGTGATTTGGAAAAAATTAAGCAGGCAGGATTCAATGCTGTCAGATTTTCCAAAGAACTTCCGCACCCATACTATTTAAGATTGTGTGAGCAAATTGGATTGCTTGCGTTTGTTGAATTGCCCATTGCAAATTTACCCACAAGTCTTGCCAGCTCACAAAATTTTATTGTACGCAGCAAAAATTATCTTTCCAGTTTGATGAAAGCTTATGAAAATTTTTCTGCACTTGGCGGAATAGGATTTGGATCGTCATATCTTCTTAAATCCAATGAGCACCGTTCTTTATTAAGTGATCTTTCCGCGCAGGTAAAGAAAAACAGAAATATTCTCACTTATGCTTCATTTATTGATTTTGAATTTCATCAGATAGATAATCTTGATTTATACGGGATTGAATTTTTAAATCAATCTCCAGCAGAGAAGCAAAATCAAGTTGAGAATTTAATTAATGCCATTGGTAATGGCAGATTGCTAATCGGTGAGGCAACTTATACGGTTAACATCGGACAGACAGATGGATATAGTAATAAATATTCTTTTGAAGCGCAGGCAAAATTTTTTGATGATGTGTTTAACTTTTATGAAAACAATAATCTTTCGGGATTTTTTGCTAATACAATGTATGATATCCGTGGAGATTTCCCATCAATAATCAGCGGTTACAGCGCTGATAGACTTTATCGAATTGGTCTTGTTGATGAAGATAGAAAACAGGAACGGCTTGCATTTAAAGTTTTAACTAATCGAATGAAGAATCTTGAAAAAGTTACTATTCCAATCGGAAGCGAAAAAGATGACGCTCCAATGATTTTTATAATCTCAGGATTGCTGCTTGCCCTGTTAATGGGAGTTCTTGTAAACTCAGGTAGAAAATTTAGAGAAGATGCATCACGTGCGTTGATGCGTCCTTATAATTTTTTTGCTGATGTAAGAGATCAAAGAATCATCTCGGCTTATCATTCACTTTTTCTGGGACTTATAATTGCTCTGGTTACATCTTTAATTTTTGCGAATCTTTTTTTCTATATAAAAAATAACGTACTGTTTGAAAAACTGGTTTTATCTTTTGGAAGTGCCGGAATGTTATCGGGCATTAGCTATCTTGCCTGGCATCCCACAAATGCATTAGTCTGGCTTTTTATAATAATGATAATACTGATGATTCTAATTACCATCATCATAAAAGCATCTTCCTTTTTTGTTAGGACAAGAGTTTATTTATCAAGTGTATTTTTTACTGTGGTTTGGTCGTTACTGCCAATGGTTTTACTAATTCCTGTTGGAATTGTTTTGTACAGATTATTAAATGCTGACACCGGAAATTTTTATATCTATTTATTTCTGATTGCATTTTTCATCTGGCTTCTTTATCGATTATTCAAAGGCATCTCGGTAATTTTTGATGTTAGCGCGGGTGGAATTTATTTTTATGGCATTGTTTCATTACTCGGTATTGTTATTATATTTTTATTGATCTATGAAGCAAACAGTTCTGTTCTTCAATATCTGATATTAACCTTAAAACAATTTAATATTATTGGATAAATAAATTGTATTTATCAAAGCTAGAAATACTTGGGTTCAAATCATTCGCTCAAAAAACCCAGATTAATTTTAATCAGGGAATAACATCTATTGTTGGTCCCAACGGATGCGGAAAAACTAACGTTGTTGATGCAATAAGATGGTGCCTTGGCGAACAAAAAAGCGGTGTGCTGCGCAGTGATAAAATGGAGAACGTAATTTTTAACGGTACCGCCGATCGCAAACCAATGGGTATGGCTGAGGTTTCACTTACGATTGAAAATACAAAAGGAATACTGCCCACCGAATATACTGATGTTACTATCACACGAAGAATTTTTCGCTCAGGTGAAAGCGAATATCTGCTCAACAAAAATATCTGCCGCTTAAAAGATATAACCAATCTTTTTATGGATACAGGAATAGGCGCAAATGCTTATTCGGTTATAGAATTAAAAATGATTGAAACTATCTTAAGCAATAAAGCGGAAGAACGCCGTACAATGTTTGAAGAAGCTGCGGGCGTTAATAAGTATAAGCTGAGACGCAGATTAGCCCTTAGGAAACTTGATGAAGTTAAATCCGATCTTACCCGTGTTAATGACATTGTTTCTGAAGTTGAGAAAAAAGTTGCCTCGCTGGAAAGACAAGCAAAAAGAGCAGATCGTTATAATGTTTTAACTTCACAACTACGTGAACTGGAGTTAGATCTTTCTGAACGTGAGCTTGCACTTTTTATTTTAAGAATTGAGGAATCAAAACAAAATAAAGAAATTAATTTTAAACAAAAGATTCAGTTTGAATCTGATATTGCAAAGCTGGAAGATGAAATAAAATCATCTCGCGAGCGGCTTGTTGAAATTGAGAATGAACTTAAAGATAAAAGAAATGAAATAAATCTTAAGACTGAAAAAATTTACAATGTTCAAAATTCATTAGCACTTAATCACGAAAGAAAAAACTCTTTAATTAAAAACAAAGAAAGATTTTCCACCGAGTTGATTGAGTTGAATGAACAATTTAATGAAGCGAAAACTATCATTGATACAGGTGGAACTATACTATCTGATTTTGATACGCAAATTAAGCATCAGGAAAAAGAGAAAGCAGCGGTTGATAATAATGTTGAAGAACAACTAAAGGTTTTAGAGCAAAAGAAAGCATCACTTAAAATTCAATCCGATATCCTGCTTGAAAAATTTAAAGAGATTACCGGCAGAGAGAATGATTTGAAAAACACTGAAGCTGCTCTGGAATCTAAGAAAGAAATTATAAGTAAGCTTAACGAAAAAATTTTAATGCTTACTAATAATATCGCTAAAACTGTCGGCTTTGTTGAAGAGCTTGCAAATGATAAAGAAGAAATTCAAAAAAAGATTGCCGAAGCTGAATCCGAATATTTGAAACAGCAGAATGAAAAAGAAAAATTGGAATCGGAGTTAAATAAACTCAGAGAAAAAGAGCTGGATCAAAAGAGTGTTATAAAATCTATTAAAGATAAAATTATATTTATCCAGAACTTAATAGATAATCTTGAAGGTGTATCCAAAGGCGCTAAAGCATTGTTGGATAATAAAAGTTGGACAAAAAACCAGAGTACAATTCTTGCGCACATCGGTGACTCTGATGAAAAATTTCGCTTTGCTGTTGAAGCCGCTCTGAAAAATAATCTTAATAACATTTTAGTTGAAACCCTGGAAGATTTGAAAAATGGAATTGAGTATTTAAGATTTAATGATATCGGTAAGGCATCATTTTATTTACCGCATCTTGATGAAATGAATAATCATGGTCTGCTAAATAAAATTCAGTCTTGGGTGGATAAAAGGAATGCGAGAAAACTTGAAAAGGAAACCGGTTTTATAAGCTGGGCAAGTCAATGTATTCAAACAGATGAAAAATGGAAACCGTTTTTTAATAAGATTCTAAAAAATATCTGCATCGTTGATGACCTTGAAAAAGCATTTGAACTGAATGCCCGTTACAGCAATTTTAATTTTGCAACACTTAATGGTGATTATGTTTCTAAAGATGGTGTGATTGAAGCCGGTTCTGTTCCAAGATTGGATGATTCGCTTTTTGGTAGAAAACAACTGCTTGAAAATCTGCAAAAAGAATTTCCTCAGCATGAAAAAAATCTTGAAGAAGTTCAGAAAGAAATTAATAATAAAGAAATAAAATTAAATGCAATTGATCTTAAAATACTTTCTGAAAGAGGCAGACTTTTAATTAATGATCTGGCAAATGTTGAAAGACAAATTTCACAATTTGAATTTGAAAAATCCAAAGCAAATGATGAAGTTGAAAAAATACAGCAGGAGATTAAAGAACACGCAGCAGAAGCAAATCTTTTTGATAATAAAAAATCAAAACTTGAATCTTTATTAAATACAGAGATTGCTTTACGGGATTCCGAAGAAAGAAAGAAGCAATCCATCGAAGCCGAATATGCTTTGGTTGAGAAAAAATATAATCAACTGGTTTCTGAACGAAATGAACTTAGCATTTCCATCGAAAGATTAGTCGGGGAAAAAAGAAACACAGAAAATGCAATTAAACGTGCTGAGGAATCAATTTCTGTAATTACTAATTCCATCTCAAAACGCAATGAAGATATAGCACTGGCTGATGATGAAGCAGCTTCGATTGATAAACAATTAATGGATCTGGAGAAAAATTTTGCTGACCTGGAAGATGAAAGAAGAATATTAAATACTCAGCTTGAAGAGATTGAAACTCGTTATGGAAGTTTAAGAAAAGAAGTAAATGAAAAAGAAAATCAGTTAAAATTATTACGTTCTGAGCGCGAAAAGGTTTCGGATGCAATTCACAATCTTGATATGACTATTAAAGAACTTGATATAAAAAGTGCAAATCTGATAGATCATATAAAGGAAAATTATTCGCTTACACTTGAGAAAAAAGAATTTGATGATCTTCAGTCGTTTAATTTTAATCAACGGACAGAAGAAGTGCAGGAATTAAAAAACAAAGTAAAAAATCTTGGTCCGATAAATCTTGTTGCGCATTCGGAATATGAAGAGGAAAAAGAAAGATTAGATTTTCTTCATAAGCAAAGAGATGATCTGGTTGAATCTGAAAAAGATGTTATCCAAACAATTGAAGAGATTAATAATACAGCTCAAACTCAGTTTATGGAAACATTTGAAAAAATCAGAGAACATTTTGTAAAAATTTTCAGATCGCTTTTTAATCCCGGTGATGAAGCAGATTTAAAGATAGAAGAAAATGCTGATCCGCTTGAGGCAAAGATTGAAATTATTGCAAAGCCGAAAGGTAAAAGACCAACATCAATTGAGCTTTTATCCGGAGGAGAAAAAACATTAACAGCAATTGCATTGTTGTTTGCAATTTATCTCGTTAAACCAAGTCCCTTTTGCATACTTGATGAAATTGATGCACCGCTTGATGACGCAAATATCGATCGCTTTACAAAAATAATAGAAGAGTTTAGCAAAGACACGCAGTTTATTGTTGTAACGCATAATAAAAAAACCATGGAAGCGGCAAGCACTCTTTATGGTGTTACTATGCAGGAAGAGGGAATTTCTAAATTAGTTAGCGTAAAATTTAATGAAGATCTTGATTTTGTTGCCAGTTAAGAATTAGAGAATCAATGAGTTTATCCGGATACATAAAAATATTTTTTGCAATTGTAATAGTTGTTGTTTGCAATTTTAATATTGCAAAAGCACAATGGGTAAATGATCCTGCATCAAACACAAAACTTGTTACCGATCCGGTTGATCCTGTAAATATATCTGCAGTAAATGATCTTGATGGCGGAGCGTATATCTTTTGGCAGGACAAAAAAAATAATGCAGAAAGTGATATTTACTATCTACGCATTGATCAAAATGGTAATGCAAGTTTTAGATCGGATGGTAAAACCGTTACTACAAGTAACAATTTAAAAGAAAATCCTATTGCTGTTTCTGATCCTGAAGGTAATTCAATTGTTTTATGGAAAGAATTTGAAAAGAAAAATAACCCTGAATTGTACATTCAGAAGCTTTCTAAAAATGGATTACGTTTGTGGGGAACGGAAGGTTTAAAATTAACTGATACTAAATCTGTTGTTGATTATTCACTTAGAACGGACAAAAAAAGTTATAGCTATGTCAGCTATGTTAATAAAACAAATCAGGTTACAAATAAGTACTATTTAAAATTTCAAAAAATCAATCCTAATGGAAAAGTTGTTGATGATTCAACAAAGGGAACAGTTTACAATACCACCAACACAATAAGTGAATCTGAGATTATTCCGGATAATAAAGGTGGAGCTTATTTCTTTTGGTTAGAGAATATTAGCCAAAAAACTGTGTTGCGAGCTTTGTATGTTGATTCTGTTGGATCAAAAAAATGGGGCAATAAACCAATATCAGTCTCAAAAATTAATAGCAGTGTTATTAATTATTCCGTTGGCAGATTAGGAAAAAATATTTACGCAGCCATTATGTATCAAGGAGCAAAAAAAATAGTTTATCAACAACTTATTTCCGAAAAGGGAAGTTTGCTCTGGGGCAATGAAGGTAAGTTAATTACTTATCAAAGAGGTAGCCAAACCAATCCACAATTTGTATTTGCTGATTCCAGCGTTGTTGTTTCGTGGACGAATGAATTCGAAAAACTTAAAGAAGTTTTCATTCAGAGATTTGATATGAATGGAAATCCTCTTTGGATTAAAAATGGTAAAAAAATTATAAACATTGTCGGAAATCAGTTTGGTCAAAGATTAATTTATGATAATAAAGGTGGAGTTATTATTGCGTGGATCGATAAAAAGGATAATGATTCTTACGCAAATCTTTATATTCAAAAAGTTGACTTGAAAGGTAATTTTGTTTGGAATCCTGAAGGAGTGAAAATTTCTTCGTCACAAAAGCTGCAGAAAAGCTATCTTAATCTTGTATCCGATAACGAAGGCGGTGCAATTGCAATTTTTAGAGGAAGTGCCGAAGGACGTAATGATATTTACGGTCAAAAGATTTTTAGTACGGGAACTTATGCTTCGCAAGTTCTCGGTTTTTCTTCAGAGGTTGTTGATGATTCGGTTAAGATATCCTGGTACGCTGCAAATGAAACTGATGGCACAACGTATTTTGTTCAAAGATCAGATCAAAATAGCACAGCTAATAGTAATTGGACTACAGTTGGCACATTAAAAATCAATAATAAGAAGAAATCTAATTACTATGAATTTTATGATGTGCCTGAAAAAAGTGGTTCCATCTTCTATCGAATTGTACAAAAAAATTCTGGTAAGGAATTACAAGTTACTTCACCGAGCAAAGTGGATTATTTCCGAAATGTAGAATCAATAATTCTTGGACAAAATTCTCCTAATCCTTTTACCGGAACTACAACTATTACATTCTATCTGCCTGAAGAAGAAAAAGTTACTTTAGAAATATTTAATAGTAGTATTGAAACTGTACAGAAGATTGAAAATAAAACATATCCTGCCGGAAAAAACAGTTATGTTTTTAATGCCAATGGACTGAAGCCCGGGGTTTATTTTTATCGTTTAAAGGTTGCTGACTTTGTTGACGTAAAAAAAATGGTGGTCGCGAATTGAAGGAAAGAAGAGACATAAAATTATTTATTGATTTCGATGGAACAATTACAATTAAGGATGTTGGCGAGGAAATATTCAAACGATTCGGAAAAGAACAAATCGTAAACCGGATAATTGAAGATTTGCTGAGTGATAAGATTTCATCACGTCAATGCTGGGATCAACTTTGTGAATCGGTTGATAACATAACCGAACAAGAGTTAAGTGATTTTATTAATACGTTAGAAATCGATCCGACATTTATTCCATTTGTTGAGTTTTGTAAAGAAAATAATTTAGAAATAATTGTGTTAAGTGATGGGTTTGATTTTTACATTGAAAGATTGTTTAATAAAGCCGGATTAACGGGAATTAAATATTATTCAAATAAACTTTTTCTTAATGAAGACGGACGGCTATCAGCGGCGTATCCGCATTTTGATATAGATTCGCCAACATCAGCTAATTGTAAAAAAAATCATATAATAAATCACAGCAGCGATGATGATTATACTATTTACATCGGTGATGGAAATTCTGATAAAGAAGCAGCACAGTATTGCGATTTTATCTTTGCTAAAAATGGATTGTTAAAATTTTGTTCAAAAGAAAAAATTGGTTTTTATCCCTTTAATAATTTTGATGATGTTAAGATTAAAATAATTGAACTTCTTAATAAAAAGAATTTAAAGAAAAGACATCAGGCAGAACTAAAAAGAAAATCAGCTTATATGGCGGAGTAATAGATGAACATCAACGCAACTAAAATATTTAAATACAGAAGTTATACTCCAATTCCATTTCTTATCCTTATGTTGATTTTTGAAAATGCATCTGTTACAAGTTTAGTGATTGGATTTGTAATCGCACTAACCGGCGAGCTAATAAGATTATGGGGAGTTAGCTGGGCAGGAAGTGAAACCCGCACAACAGGTGGGGTTGGCGGCAGTTTCCTTGTTATCAGTGGACCATTTGCACACGTTCGCAATCCGCTTTATGTGGGAAATATTTTACTTTATTTCGGAATTGGAATTATGTCGATGTCCTTGTTTCCTTACTTGCAAATTGTTGCGCTGTTGTTTTTTGTTTTTCAATACTTTGTTATTGTAAAAGAGGAAGAAGGTTATCTGATTAAAACTTTTGGAGAGGATTACAAAAAATATTTTAATAATGTCCCAAGATTTTTATGGAGATTTAGTTCTTACAAAGATGAATCAATTCCACAACCGGAATTTATTTTATCCAAAGGATTAAAATCTGAAACACGGACATTACAGGCATTCGGATTTGTTGCATTGTTAATTGTGATTAAATGGTATTTACGATCAAATAATATTTTGTGATGAATAATAAAAATATTTTGATGATTGCGGGAGAGGCTTCGGGTGATTTACACGGTGCTTCATTGATTCGTGAGTTGAAAAAGTTAGATGGTTCTTTGAAAATATTTGGAATCGGCGGTGATAAAATGCAAGCCGAGGGAATGGAATTAATTTATCACATAGATAAAATGGCTTTTCTTGGTTTTGTTGAAGTGATAAAACATTTACCATTTATTAAAAAAGTTCAGCGGGATTTGATTTTAGAAGTAAAGAAGAGAAATGTTAAGCAGGTTATCCTTATTGATTATCCCGGGTTTAACCTTAGCATTGCAAAAAAATTAAAACAACTTAAATTAAAATCAACCTTATTGCCGGAAGTATCTGGCAATTCTGAACTAGTCATTTCGAAGTCCGCCACGGCGGATTCGACTGAGAAATCTTCCCCTGATACTACAAAAAAGATTTCTCCCTCCCGGCCTGACTACGTCAGCGGGCAGGTCGGTCGAAATGACAGTAATGATAAGTCCTCAACAGTATCAGGTAACATACATAAACTTAATTCCGCTGCCGCGGACGGGCTTGAACTGATATATTACATCACTCCGCAAGTTTGGGCTTGGGGCAAAAGCAGAGTGAATAAGATCAGAGAACTATTCAGCAAAGTTCTGGTTGTTTTTCCTTTTGAAGAAAAGTTTTTTAAAGAAAAAAATGTGAATGCAGAATTTGTGGGACATCCTTTAATTCAGGAAATGAATGGATATAATTTTTTATCAAGAGAACAATTAAATAAAAAATTTGATTTAGATCCGGCAAAAGAAATATTGCTGATATTAGCCGGGAGCAGAAAACAAGAAGTTAAAAGTATTTTTCCTGAATCAATTAAAGCTGCGACAAAGCTTGCGGTTGAGCTTGATATGCAAATTGTTGTTGCCTGTTCAAGTAATCTTGATGAAAAAGTTTTTTATGAATTAACGGATCTAAGAAATTTTAAAGTGATTAAAGAACACACATATGATGTGATGCAAAATGCAAAGTTTGGTATTGTAAAATCTGGCACATCAACACTTGAAGCCGGATTACTTCAGCTACCAATGGTGATAGTTTATAAAACAAGCTGGCTTACTTATTTAATCGGCAAATTGCTTGTTAAAATTAACAACATCGGTATGGCTAATATAATTTTAGAAGAGCACGCAGTACCTGAGCTAATTCAAAATGGTGCCAATGCGGATAATATTTATAACACAGCGCTAAATATTTTATCTGACAAAAATCTTATGAGTCAGATGAAAAATAAATTGAGTAAAATTAAAGATATACTTGGTAATAAAAACGCTCCGCAAAATGCAGCCAAAATTATTTACTCTTTAATGATGATTAAAGAATAAGATAATAGTTTTATTAAGAATTTTTGTTTGATAATTGTTTTGTCATACTTCAACTTCGCTCAGTATGACTTTGACGATTACGAAACAAAACTTGAGTCACACTGTGCGAAGTCGAAGCGTGACACTATTAAAAAGTTAGTCTTCGACAAGCTAAGATTGACAGAATGAATTTTTGGGAAAATGTTAAAAGTTTTTTATCGTGAACACAAAACAAGTTAAACAGGATACATTAAGATTTTTAGGCAACTTAATATTAAAGCATAGTCTTGATGCTCTTTGTAAAACTTTGCGTGTTAGTTATAAAAACAAAAAAGTTATTGAAGATCTAAAAAAGAATAAACAAAATTATGTATTGGCTTTCTGGCACGGCACAATGCTTCTGCCCTGGTTCATACACAGGAATGATGGCTTTGCCGCACTAACCAGTAAAAGTAAAGATGGTGACTTACTTGCAAAGCAATTAAAACATTGGAAGTATAAAGTTGTTCGGGGCTCAAGCAGTAAAGGCGGAGACGTTGCTCTTGGCGTTATGGTTGATCTTGCAAAAAATGGTTACTCGGTTGCAATCACTCCAGATGGGCCTCGTGGACCGGAACATAAGTTTAAAGCAGGAGCCGTTATAATTGCTAAAAGAAGCGGAGTTCCGGTTGTGTTAATGGGCATTGGAATCAAATCTAAGAAGAAGTTGAAAAGCTGGGATAAGTTTCAGATTCCAAATCCATTTTCTAATGTAAAAATAATTTATTCTGATCCTGTTTATGTTGATAGTAAGCTTGGTTTTGATGACACCGGTAAAATTATTGAAGAGTGTGAGCAAAAATTAAACGAGCTTCAAAAAGAAGCTGAAAAATTTTAGGTAACGATTTGATGAAACTTCTGAAAATATTTTTAGCTCCATTGGTGCCCGTTTATGCAATTATTGTTTATATAAGAAATTTGTTCTTTGATAAGTCTGTTTTTAAATCTGAAAAAGTTAATGCAAAAGTAATTTCGATTGGCAATATAAATGTTGGCGGATCTGGTAAAACTCCATTAGTAATTTATGTGACAAATATTTTAAAAAGTGCCGGTTATAAAGTTGGAGTTTTAAGCAGAGGTTATGGAAGGAAATCGCACGGGTATAAATTAGTTTCTAAAGGTGATGAGATTTTAACAACGGTACAAGAGTGTGGCGATGAAATTTATCATACAGTATTAGAATGCAAAGTTCCCGCTGCTGTTTCTGAAAATCGGGTAAATGGTGCAAGAAAATTAATTGAAGAAACCGGGATAGATGCAATCGTACTTGATGATGCATTTCAGCATCGTTGGATTACCCGGGATATTGATCTGGTAATAATTGATCAGAGTTTTATAAATACTAAAAGTTTTTTTACACATAATCTTTTACCTTCTGGCGATTTGCGTGAAGGATTTGATTCTTTAAAAAGATCTGATGCAATAATCCTTAACAGAAAGTTTCTTGATAAGGAAGAAATTGTAACTGAAATGCAGAGCTATTTGGAAGGCAAAAAAATTTTTACTGCATATTATAAAGCAATATGCTTTGTAGATGCAATTAGAAAGATTGAATATAATCTGGATGATTTTAAGGGGCAGGATAGTTTAGTTGTATCCGGAATAGCTAATCCTAAAT
Source organism: Ignavibacteriaceae bacterium (assembly GCA_036796535.1). Lineage (GTDB taxonomy): Bacteria > Bacteroidota > Ignavibacteria > Ignavibacteriales > Ignavibacteriaceae > IGN3. Next base: position 249 of record DAIRCT010000053.1, on the reverse strand, counting down.
CATTTCTAAGCATACTGAATAAGGTTCATGTAAATACACAGAACAAACTTATTTTTAGGGATCATAAAAATTATACGGCAAAAGAAGTTCAGTTAATCAGAAAGCAATTTTATACAACTAATTCACATTCGATAGTTACAACTGAAAAGGACGCAGTAAAGCTTTCAAGATTTAAAAGAGAATTTGATGACACAGAAATATTTTATCTTAAAATAAACTTATGTATGGATGATGAAGAATCATTCAAAC
>DAIRCT010000052.1:0-21827 GCA_036796535.1 Ignavibacteriaceae bacterium | reverse complement strand
AACAACCTTAAAGGACTGTGTGAATATTCAACATTACAAATCAACTCACCCTAAATCCCTCTCTTAAAAGAGAGAGGGACTTTTAAAACAGAGCCAAATAGCCCATTCTCTTTGTAAGAGAAGGGGTTGGAGATGAGTTCCTGTCTTTGAAAATCAATTTCTACACCGCCTCTAAAAGTCGTGGCAATTAAAAAAATTCAGAACATCAGTAATTAATAACTTATGTTACGCACATTTGATAAAAACCTTCGAGGTTTTCTGAAATAATTAAGAATTTTTCTATTATTTTAACAACATTATTGGCCAAACCTCGAAGGTTTCACAGATTTGCGTAAGGTAACTTAATAATAAAAAGGCGATCCTTTAAGATCGCCTTAAAGATTCTATTTACATCTTCGCGACTTTTAATAAAAGATCAACGCATCTGTTTGAATAGCCCCATTCATTATCATACCAACTTACAACTTTAAAGAAACGTTTTTCATCCTTAAAGTTATTTTGAAGTGTTGCTAATGAATCATAAATTGAAGAACGTTCATCGTGATTGAAATCAGTTGAAACTAATTCTTCATCGGTATATCCTAAAATTCCTTTTAGATAAGTTTTAGATGCTTTCTTAAGGAGCTCATCAATTTCTTTTATTGAAGTATCTTTTGTAGCTCTGAATGTTAAATCAACAACAGAAACATTTGCTGTGGGAACGCGGAAAGACATTCCTGTTAATTTACCTTTTACAGCCGGTAAAACTTCACCAACAGCTTTTGCAGCACCAGTAGTAGAAGGAATAATGTTAATTGCAGCAGCTCTTCCGCCTCTCCAATCTTTTTTAGAAGGTCCATCAACAGCTTTTTGAGTAGCTGTGTATGAGTGAATTGTAGTCATAATTCCAACTTCAACTCCGATTCCCTCTTTCAATAAAACGTGAACAACAGGTGCTAAACAGTTTGTTGTACAAGAAGCGTTAGAAATGATTGTATGCTCAGATTTAAGTTCGCTATCATTAACACCCATAACAACTGTTTTTACATCACCTTTACCTGGAGCCGAGATGATAACTTTTTTTGCACCAGCGGTAAGATGTCCTTTAGCTTTTTCTGAGTCAGTAAAAAGTCCTGTGGATTCAATTACGAAATCAACTCCAAGTTCTTTCCAGGGAAGTTGTGAAGGATCTTTAGTAGCAAGAACACATTTAGTTTCTTCACCATTAATTACAAGAACATCATCATGTTCAAGATCAGCTTTACTTTTCTTTGAAGTAATCTCACCTTTAAAGGTTCCATGAACTGAATCATATTTTAATTGGTAAGCAAAATATTTAGCGTCATTTGTGATATCAACAAGAGCAACAAGATCAATCTCTTTACCTAAAACGCCTTTATCTGCCATTGCACGTAAAACGAGTCTTCCAATTCTTCCAAACCCGTTAATAGCTACTTTAACTGCCATTTTATAACTCCTTTAATATATTTAATCTTTATAAATAAGCCCGCACAAAATTAGTTAAAGAGTGTTTTATTATCAATTCAATTTTGTTCTTATGTGTGCATTTTAACACAATTATATCAACATTTTAAAATTTAAATAAGAGTAATTTTGAACTAAATCAACTATATTTGAGTTAAAGAAATAAACAGATAAAAAATAACAGAGGTTAATATGATATCAGAAAAAATGCAAAATGCTTTAAACAACCATTTAAATGAAGAATTCTATTCTTCATATTTATATCTTTCAATGGCGGCTTACTTTGAAGCTAAAAACCTAAAAGGGTTTGCTAACTGGTTTAGAATTCAAACTCAGGAAGAACATATGCACGGAATGAAATTTTTTGATTTCATTTTACAAAAAGGTGGAAAGGTAACACTTTCACAAATTGCTGCACCAAAAATTGAATGGAAAACAATTGCTGAAGTATTTAACGATACATTAGCCCATGAACAAAAGATTACAAGTCTTATTAACAAATTAGTTGAAGTTTCAATGTCTGAAAAAGATTATGCTACACATACTTTCCTGCAGTGGTTTGTAACAGAACAAGTTGAAGAAGAAGCTAATGTAGAAGAGATAATTCAAAAAATTGAAATGATTGGTGATAATAAGAGTGGTTTGTTTCTGCTGGATAATGAATTGGGATCTAGAGTTGCAAGCCCTGCCGGCAAATAAAATTTTAATTTGAATTTAAAATAAAAAATCCTCTCAAAACTTGAGAGGATTTTTTTTTGATAATTATCAATGCTCAATTTCAGCCAAGGGCGTTGCGGTGTGCCTCATCGAATGAACTTTATTGGCAATTTCTATATTAACTTCTTTGCTAACTCTCTTTTCAAAATAATCTCTGAACCTTGTAACCATAAATCTAACAGGCCAGGCAGCAGCTTCACCAAGAGCACAAATTGTATTTCCTTCAATCTGGCTGGCAACGGTAACAAGTAAATCTAAATCACTAACAGAACCTTTTCCATCTAAAATTCTTTTAAGAATTTTTTCAAGCCAACCAGTTCCTTCACGACAAGGTGTGCATTGTCCGCAGCTTTCGTGGTGATAAAAATGTGCAATACGAGCTAAAACTTTTACAAGATCAGTATCTTCATCCATTACAATAATTCCACCAGTACCGATAGATGATCCAGCAGCTTTAAGTGATTCAGCATCCATCTTTACACCTTCAAGCTGATCACCGCGCAATGGAGGCATAGATGAACCGCCGGGAATGACACAAAGAATTTTTTTATTTCCAATAACTCCGCCGGCATAATTATAAATTATATCTGTAAGCAAAGTACCGGAAGGTAATTCATAAACACCTGGTTTGTTAACGTGTCCGCTTACTCCAAATAAAATTGTTCCCGGATGTTTTGGTTCACCAATCTTTGCAAACCATTCCCATCCTTTATTTATAATTGGAGGAATATTTGTAATTGTTTCAACATTATTAATTGTCGTTGGACATCCCCATAAACCATTTTGAGCAGGGAAAGGCGGCTTTACTCTTGGATATCCTCTTTTCCCTTCAATAGAATTCATTAAAGAAGACTCTTCACCGCAAATGTAAGCACCAGCACCTTTGTGAATATAAATGTTGCAGAAGAATTCAGTACCGAATTTTTCTTTCATTGCTTCGCCAACATATCCGGCAGCATAAGCATCATCTAAAGCTTTTTGCATAAGCTTAATCCACTTGTGGTATTCACCTCGAATGTAGATGTAGGCAATCTTTGCACCAATTGCGTAACAGGTTATTAAAATACCTTCAATCAATTGATGAGGATTAAACTCAAAAATTTGTCGATCTTTAAAAGAGCCGGGTTCAGATTCATCACCATTAACACAAAGATATTTTGGTTTGTCCGTTGTTTTGGGCATAAAGCTCCATTTCAAACCTGCGGAGAATGCAGCGCCGCCTCTTCCGCGTAAACCAGATTTTTTAACCTGATCAATAATATCATCTGTTGATTGCGAAAAAGCTTTTTTAGCGGCAGTAAATCCACCATTCTGAACATAAACATCAAGAATGTGAATATCTTTTATATCTGGTAAAACTATTTTTTCCATTAAGCCCCCTCTTTCCCCCAAAGGGGGATGAAGGAATTTTTAATTAATAACAATTTTATTTAACTAATATTTTAACTTTAAATCAAACTATAAAAACTTGCTTTAAGTTTCATCAAAAGTCCTCTCCTCTGGAGATTCCGCCGACGGCGGATTAGGAGAGACTCTTTAATAACTCCTCAACTTTTTCTTTTGTAAGATTTTCATAATAATCTTCATTAACGGCTAACATCGGTGCTGTACCGCAACTACCCATACATTCAACTTCTTCTATGGAAAATTCACCATCCGGTGTAACTCCCATATTATCAATATTTAATTTTTCTTTAATCTGTTTCCAAATTTCATAACCACCACGTAACATACAGGAAACATTTGTACAAACCTGAATATGATGCTTACCCATTGGTTTTTGATAATACATTGTATAAAAAGTTACAACTCCGAGTACTTCTTCAGCAGTCATTTCCAGAATTGTTGATACTTCTCGAATAACTTCATTAGAGATGTATCCATTTTGCTCTTGAGCAATATAAAGAGCTGCCATCACAGCGGATTTTTTATAGGGATATTTTTGTATCTCTTTATTTATTCGCTCTATGTTTTCGGGAGTAAATTTAAAATCCATAATAATATAAAATCGTTAATAAATTTTTTGTAATCCTAAACTAATAAGCATGGCTGCATTGATGAATGATTGCATGAAAAAAAATTAAGTTACATGCAACCATGCATTCATACATTCCTGCTTTTATGCATTTATTTATCTGCTTCTCCCATTATCGGATCGATGCTTCCAATGATTGCAACTACATCAGATATCATGCGCCCCTTTATTAAATGCGGTAACGATTGAATATGAATAAACGAAGGCGAACGGATTTTGCATTTCCAAGGATGTCCTTCCCCTTTGCTTACGAGATAAAAACCAAGTTCTCCTTTGGATCCTTCGATAGCATGATAAACTTCTCCAACAGGCGGATTGATGCCAAAATTAACAATCATAAAATCGTGAATAAGTTCTTCCATTCTTGAATAAACTTCAACTTTTTGTGGAAGTACTGATTTAGGAAGGTTTGCCTTTACTTCGCCTTGTGGCATTAATTGTAATACCTGTCTGATTATCTTTGCGCTCTCTCTAACTTCATCAGCGCGAACAAAATAACGGGCAAGTGAATCACCTTCTGTAAATGTTGGAATTTTAAAATCAACTTTATCATATTGTAAATATGGAGTTGCTCTTCTTAAATCAAACTCAACGCCGCTTGCACGCAAGTTGGGACCGGTATATCCATAACTTAAAGCATCTTCTTTAGATATTACTCCAATACCATCAAGACGTTCGATAAAAATTCTATTTGTGTTAAGAAGTCTTTCACATTCAGCTAAATTATCATCAAGCTGATCAACAAACCATTTTGCTTTTGCAAGTGCTTCCGGCTGTGCATCATTGGCAACGCCGCCAATACGTGTGTAACTGTTTGTAAATCTTGCCCCGCAAAGAATATCCCATATATCAAGAATTTTTTCACGTTCACGTAAAGTCCAAAGAAAAACTGTAAGCGCACCAACATCCATTGCAAAAGAACCTATCGCAACTAAGTGTGAGGCAATTCTTGCAAGTTCAGCTATCATCATTCTAATATATTGAGCACGAACCGGAACTTCAATTCCTGCTAACTTTTCAACAGCAAGCACCCATGCAACATTGTTTGCCATAGGAGAAATGTAATCTAATCGGTCAGTATGAGGAATAAATTCATAGTAACTCATGTTTTCAGCCATCTTTTCGTAACCGCGATGAAGATAACCAACATCGGGAACGCAGCCAATAACAGTTTCCCCATCAAGTCTAAGTAATAATCTTAAAACTCCGTGTGTGGCAGGATGTTGAGGACCCATATTTAGAATCATCTCATTTTCAAGAGCATCTTCAATTGTAATATCAGTATCCTCTAATAATCTCTGTAAGATTTTAGGGTGAACGTCATCTTTTGTTAATCTATCCATAAACTTTTATTTCTTTGGTAATGGTAATGATCCGGGAATGCCAAGAAGCGGAAATTCTTTTCTTAAAGGATAATATTCAAATTCTTCAGGCATATAAATTCTTCGCAGATCAGGATGATTGTTAAATTTTATACCATACATATCATACGTCTCTCTTTCCTGCCAGTTAGATGTTTTCCAAACTGATGAAACGGTATCGATTGCACAATCACTTTCATCAACATCAGCTTTTAAAACTAAGCGGAAATTATGTTTTAGAGAAAAGATATGATAAACAATAGTAAATCTGTTTTTGCGTTTTGCCCAATCTACTGCAGTAATATCTTCACAAAGTAAAAATTCTAATTCAGAATCTTCTTTTAAAAATTTGCAGATTGGATTAATAAATTTTTTGTTAAGCTTAATATTGAATTCACCACGGTATTCAGAAAACTCAAGTTCAGCTTCAGGAAAATTTGTTTGTAATTTTTGTGAGATTAATTCTTTTAATTCCATAATCAATTATTCTGGATTACATTCAATTCAGGAAGTTTTAAATTTTGAAAATCACGTGCTTTGGTTCTTCCAATTTTATCCTGAATCTGAATAAGAGCATTTAAAAGATTATCCGGGCGTGGAGGACAGCCGGCAACATAAACATCAACAGGAAGAAACTGATCTATTCCCTGCACAACAGAATAAGAACGATACATTCCTCCGCTTGATGTACAGGCACCCATTGCAATTACCCATTTGGGATCAGGCATCTGGTCATAAATTTTTCTAACGACGTGCGACATTTTGTAAGTTACAGTTCCGGCAACAATCATCAGATCACATTGGCGTGGAGTAAATCTCATAACTTCAGAGCCAAATCTTGCAATATCATATTTTGGATCTGCCGAAGCCATCATTTCGATTGCACAGCAGGAAATTCCCATTGGCATTGGGTAAACAGAATTTTTTCTAGCCCAGGCAACTATTGCATCAAGCTTTGTAACAAAAAATCCATCACTATTTAATTTTGCTTCTAATCCCATTTGAATCCGCCTTTTTTATAAACATATAAATATCCAAGCTCAAGTACTATTAAAAACACTAACATCGTATAGAAGACAGAAATTCCAATTTCACTAAATAATCTTTTAAATTGTACAGCCCATGGATAAATAAAAATCACTTCAAGATCAAAAATGATAAAGAGCATTGCTACAAGGTAATATTTTACCGAAATTCTTTCTTTTGTTGTACCAACTGGCTTCATTCCGCTTTCATAAGTGGAAAGCTTTTCACGGTTGGGTCTTTGCGGCCCAAAAAGTACTGAAGTATAAACAGTAGCCGCACCAATTAATGCCCCAATTATTAATACAATAATTATCGGGATGTAGTTTTCAATCATATTATTTTTATTAAAATTTGATTCAAACTTATCCAAAAAATGCCTGATTGTCAATTTAAACATGAGTGGTTATAGTCTGAATTATTACTTTTAAGTTATATTTTTCTGCAGTCAGATAATGTGGTTTATTGTTTCGATAAACATTATAATTGCCACAGGATTTTGAACAAAAGTGAATATAAAATTTTTGAAACTTCAAAAAATAAAATTTAATAATTCTTATCTGTCGATCTGCATTTTATTTGTAGTGCTTTTCTTAATTATCAATAAATCATCTTTTCCTCAAACACGGACTGACAGTCTTGAATATCTTGGCAGAGTGTTAAAAACCAATTTATTTAATACAAGATTCGATAAACAGTTAAACACATATTATTTGAATTCACAATTTCAACTATTGAAAAACATTGATGATTTTATCTTCCGGATTAATGAAAACTTTGGATCAACTTTTATAAGGAACATTGGTAAAAACACACGTGATGAGCAGCATCTTGTTATTAACACAAAGTACATTCTGAATAAAAACGTTTCAATTGGAATTTCGGGAAATAGTTCTCTGCTCTCAGACAACAGATTATTAGGAATAAATGAATCAGCAGTTAATTACGCTACACTGTTTAGCGAATTACGTCCGATGGATAATTTAAGCTTTGCCCCTTTCGGTGGATACTCAAACAATCGTCAGGTTGGCATTTCTGATAATGGTTTTGTTTATGGATTGGAAGGACTTCTGGAAGATTTTACTATTTCAGATCTTCAGATAAATTCAAAACTAAGATTTAGAAATGAAGATGTTCTTCCTAGAAGAAATTTATTACGATATTATAATCTGTCAGTTACAAATAATTTTGATCGGGGAGTTTCAAACAATATCTCAACTGCTTTTTCCCAAAGCCGAAAAGATTTTTATTTTAATTCTGATCCCGGCAATTCATCACAATTTAATATTAGTGATAATTTGCAAAGCAGGACTGAAACCGCTTACCAATTGCAGGACAGATTATTTTATGATCATTTTCTTGATATCTTTTCTCTTGATTTAAGCGGCGGAATTAATTGGCGAAGGATCGATCGTGATACACGATTTAGAGACCTTTCTTTAGTCTCAAATTCACTTTACGATACTAAAATTGAAGAGCTAAAATTAGATTTTGATGCAATTACAAAATATGTATCTAAAACTTTTGATGCTGTGTTAAGAATAAATTATTATGAGCGTGATGAAAAGAATTCACCAAAAAAAATTGATGGTATAAGTGAAACACTTTTTGATCAGCTCACGGAAAAGGAATCACAAAAGAATAATAATTCAACAAGAGCAATATTATCACTTAATGGTATTTTCAAAATCTCATCAAATGACAGAATTATTTTTAGTTTATTCCAGAGTAAACTAAAATATGATACACCCAGTCTTCTAAATGATGATGATCGTGATGAGCTTCTCTCAATTGTAAGGTTAAGTTATCTAAAAAGATTAAGTCCTTATTTCTCCGCTTTCCTGAATATTGAAGGCACATACGGACATATCGTTTATCTTTTCGCTAGCAGAAGTTCAAACAATAATAAAAACCGAATTATAAGATTGCGTTCCGGTGGAGATTTTTACGGATCAATAATTAAATCTTATAATAGTTTTGAAGTTTCTGCAAATTACACTGTTTATGATTTTGAAGATATCACATCAAATTATCAGAGTTATTCTTTTAGACAATTCACGGCAATAGATTCGACAACAATCAAGCTAACGCAAAAAGTATCCCTATTCAATTATGCTTATTTAAAACTTTCGGAAATCGGAGATTTTAGATGGAATAGTTTTACAGCACGTCCTACAAGATTTTTAAAAGAATTATATCTTGAGCCAAGATTTATATTTAACATCAACAGCTCATTTCTTTCTGCCGGATTAAGATTCTTTCTTTTAGATACTTATGGTTATGATAAAAAAGATAAAATTCTCGAATCCGATTTTGTCAGCATCGGACCAATAGCACTTATCGATCTTCTTTTATGGAAAAATTTGAATTTAGTTTTTAGAGGATATTACGAATTTATTTCCAACTCCGGTGTTAAGGACAAAGAACAGGCAAGTTTAACAATGCAGGTCAATTGGAAATTTTAACTTAAACTGATATATTGACATTAATTAAATAATAAAAATATATTGGCTCAACCAAACTATTATCTTGAAATAGAAAGCAATCCGAACAACCTGATTATTGTAGAGGAATTTGTAAATTACTTTGCAGTTGATCTGGGATTGGATGAAGAGAAAATAAATGGATTGCTTCTTGCGGTAACGGAAGCAACTACCAATGCTATTATCCATGGCAATAAAAATAATGGATTAAAGCTTGTAAAGATTTTTGTAAATGTTGAAGATCATATCCTTACAATAAAAATTAAAGATGAAGGAAAAGGATTTGATCCTTCAATTGTGCCTGATCCTACAAATCCTGAAAATCTGCTAAAAGACTCCGGACGTGGTTTATATTTGATGCGCGTTTATATGGACGAGATGAAAATCAATGTAACTCCCGAAGGAACCGAAACAATTCTGAAATTAAAAATCTAATCTATTTTAATTCTTTTAATTGCATCTACTTTTACTCTTATCTATTTTTAATAAAAGAATTTTTGCTAATAATTAAAAACAGGAGAGTAAAATGGCACGCAAAAAAATTTCGCTTATTGGCGGTGGACAAATTGGTGGTGTTCTCACTCAGCTAATTGCACAGAAACAATTGGGTGATGTAGTGATGTTCGATATCGTTGAAGATTTACCACAAGGTAAAACTCTCGATATAGCTGAAGCTGCTCGTGTTGATGGTTTTGACTGCAATGTAAAAGGTACAAACGATTACAAAGATATTGAAGGATCGGATCTTGTAATTGTAACTGCAGGACTGCCTCGCAAACCCGGTATGAGCCGCGATGATCTTCTCGTAACTAATGCAAAAATTATGCAAACCGTCGCAGAGAATGTTAAAAAGTTTGCGCCCAACGCAATCGTAATCATAATATCCAATCCTCTGGATGCAATGGTTACACTTTTCAAAAAAATAACCGGCTTCCCTGAAAACAGAGTAATGGGGCAAGCAGGAGTTTTAGACTCTTCACGCTTTGCAACTTTTATTGCCTGGGAACTTGGAGTTTCTGTAAAAGATGTTAATGCAATGGTTCTCGGCGGACACGGTGACACGATGGTTCCAATTGTACGTTACGCCAACGTAAATGGAATTCCTGCAATGGAATTACTCGAAAGAAAGTATAACGATAAAACCAAAGCTGCTGAAGTTATGAAAGCATTGGTTGAAAGAACAAAAGCTGCCGGCGGTGAAGTTGTTAAATTATTAAAAACCGGATCAGCATTTTATTCACCTGCAGCTTCTGCAATTGCAATGGCTAAAGCAATTTTATATGATGAAAAGCGTGTGCTGCCAGTTTGCGCTTTGTTAAAAGGTGAATTTGGTATTAATGGATATTACGTTGGAGTTCCTGCAGTGCTTGGTGCAAATGGTGTTGAGAAAGTAATCGAATTTGAACTTGATGCACAGGAAAAAGCATTACTTGATAACTCAGCAAAAGCAGTAAAAGATTTAGTCGCAGATATGGAAAGATTAGGATTTTAAGAGTCCTAAAATTGTTTATAAAAAAAACCCGATCCATTTTTGAATCGGGTTTTTTATTAAATGCTATTTAGTTAAGATTTTAGTTTGCCGGATGAACACTAACAAATTGTCTGTCGTCGCGTTTTCTTTCAAACTTTACGATTCCATCAGCAACTGCAAATAAAGTATCATCACTGCCCTTTTTTACATTAGCACCCGGATGAAATTTTGTTCCTCTTTGTCTAACTAAAATATTTCCGGCTAATACAGCTTCACCACCGAACCTTTTAACACCAAGGCGCTGTGCATTGCTATCTCTTCCGTTACGGGATGAACCCTGACCTTTTTTATGTGCCATAATTTAAATCTCCTTTTAACCTATCTGAGTAACTTCAATTCTTGTTAATTGCTGTCTGTGTCCGTTTAGTTTTCTGTAACCTTTTCTTCTTTTCTTTTTAAAGACTAAAACTTTATCGTCTTTTAAATGTGAAAGAACCTTTGCGGTTACTTTTGCACCTTTAACAACCGGATTACCGACTTTTGTTTCTTTACCATCACTTAATAAAAAAACCTGATCAAATATAACCTCTGATTCCGGTTCCTGATTTAAACGTGGTACGTAATATTTTGTATTTTCGGAAACCTTAAACTGTTGTCCTAAAATATCAACAACTGCGATCATTTTTTCCTCATAATTTCTAATTTTAGGCGGTAAAGTTAATGAAACTAAGGTTTTAAGTCAAACTTTTTGCATCTAAATTTTTTCTTAAAATTTATACTCATTTCTTCAGTTTAAAGGAGAATTGACTTCCCTCACCCAGCTGGCTTTGCACCAAAATCTTTGAATTATGAGCTTCAATGATATGTTTTACTATAGCCAGTCCAAGTCCTGTGCCGCCTACAGCTCTCGAACGGGCTTTATCAACTCTGTAAAATCTTTCAAAAATTCGATTTAAATCTTCTTCGGGAATTCCAATTCCCGTATCCTTAATCAAAACATTTACAAATTTCTTCTCTTCCTCCAGTATAATTTCAACACTTCCTTCATCAGTATATTTAATTGCATTTTGTAAAAGATTATTAAAGACTTGTCTTAGTTTTTCTTTATCACCAAAAACCTGCAGTCCGTCCTTTGCAGGATTAAAGATCAGTTTAATATTTTTTTCTTCAGCCATCTGATTAAATTCATCAACAATGCTATCAATAAAGGAATTGATTTCAAAGTAACGGTAACTCATTCGCATTTCACCGGATTCAATCATTGAAATATCAATCAGATCATTTAATAGATTGCTTAGACTGATTGTGTGATGATTAGCTTTTTCCAAAAAATGTTTATTTACTTTAGGATCATTTATTGCCCCATTAAGAAGAGTTTCTAAAAATCCCTGGATAGCGAAAATCGGAGTACGTAGTTCGTGTGATACGTTGGCTAAAAACTGGCTGCGCATTTTTTGTAATCGTTCAAGATATTGAATATCTCCTTCAGCTTTTTCAAACATCTTTTTAATTTCATCTTCAAGTCCTACAAGATTTTTAGACAGAATAATTTCATCAGATGATTGATATTTATTTTGGCGGATGGATGAAATAGTATTTTTTATCTCATCGATTTCTTTTCTTCTTCGAAATCCAATAAGATTTAAAATGATAATGCTTAGAATGATTATTAAAAAAATTAATGGAATTGCAAGGGAAAGTTTTTCGACAACTAATAAAATGATTACACAAACAAATAATAAAAAAAGAATAAACTCTTTATAGAAAACTAAAGAAGAAGAAATATTAAGTTTAATTTCATTCCACACTTTTTAAGCGATATCCTACGCCTTTTATTGTTTCAATAAGATCAGCATGATTTTCTAACTTCTCCCTAATTTTACGAACGTGAACATCAACGGTTCTATCAACAACATAAACATCCGAACCCCAAACTTCTTTTAGTAAAGTTTCTCTGCCAAAAACACGACCGGGATTATTTGCAAGAAAATATAATACTTCAAATTCTTTACGTGGAAAAATTTTCTTTTCTCCATCAATAAAAATCTCATACTTTTCTCTATCTATTTCAATCGGACCATACTTAATTTTTACTGGTTCGTTTTTATGAGCAACGGAGATATCAGTTTTTCTTAAGTTTAGTTTAACTCTTGCAATTAATTTCTTTGGAGAAATTGGTTTCTGAATATAATCACTTGCGCCTAATTCCAATCCTTTAATCTCATGATTTTCACCGGCTTTAGCTGTAAGAAATATTATCGGTGTGTTTTCAAATTCTTTATGTTCGCGGATTTTTTTGAAAGTTTCAAAACCATCTAATTTAGGCATCATAATATCAAGAATAATTAAATCTGGATTTTCATTTAATTTATCAAGAGCTTCTTCTCCGTTATATCCAACAATCACTTCATACTCTTCCTGCTCAAGATTGTACTTAAGAAATTCTACAATATCTTTTTCGTCATCAACTAAAAGAATTTTTTTCATATCTGTTTATAATTTTATTTCATGCTTTTTATTAGCAGATTCATACATTGCTTCAATTACTTGCATTCTGTGCACTGCCTCTTCACCTGAAGAGAATACAGGATTCAATCCCTGAATTGCTCCAACAAAACTTTTGAGCTCGTTAAGATAAGATTTTTTAAATAGATTAGAAGGACTTTCTGCTATAGTTGGTGTTAAATTAATGTAATCATTTTCGATACGCTTGAATAATCTGAAAGGATTAGATGAAAAACTGCCCTTTGTTCCAAAAACATCAAAATAAAAATGATCTTTTTCAATTGGTAAAGACCAGCTAACCTCAAGATTAATAACGGCCGAGTTCTTACATTTTATACAGCTAATGGAAGTATCTTCGACACTTTTAGTGTAGTGATAAAAATTAGTTGTGGCAACAGAGGTAATATCAGGATAACCAAGTAACCACAAAGATAAATCCAAAAGGTGTATGCCTAAATCAATAATAACTCCTCCACCAGATTCCTCTTTTTTCGTGAACCACTTTTCGCTACTGCTTTGCTTTCTGATCCATCCACATTTAATATAAAAAGGTTCACCAATTTCATTGGAGTTTATTAAACTTCGCAGAAGCATTGAATCCGGGCGGTATCTCAAATTCATTCCCACCATTAATTTTCTTTTAGATTTTTTTGCTGCTTCGTAAACTTGTTTAGCTTCCTGATAAGTTCTGGCAAGAGGTTTTTCAACAAGCACATCTTTTCCTGCCTGAAGACAATCAATCGCAATGTCTTTATGTGTACTTGTTGGAGTGGCAATAATAACCGCATCAACATTACCATTCTCCAATAAATCACTGTAGCTTAAAAATTTTTGTTTGATGTTGAATTTATCAGCTATGGTTTGCAAACGATTTCTGTTTATTTCTGCAACTGCACTTACTTCAACGTTGGGAAGTTTTATAAGATTTGGTAAATGAACTAACTGTGCTACTCCACCTAATCCAATTATTCCAATTTTTGTTTTTTCCATCAGAGAGAAACCTTTTGATTTATTTTATTGTGATGAATAAATTCTCTTACGCTCTCAGCAATTCCTGCAGGATCAATGCCAAGCAGATGATGCAATTCCTCTTGTGTTCCGTGATCAACAAATTTATCAGGCAGCCCGATCAGCTTAATATCATTTTTATAATTTTTACTCATAAAATATTCCGCAACAGCACTTCCAAATCCACCGGGTAAATTATTCTCTTCGAGAGTAACTATTTTTTGAAATTTATTAGCCACATAATCAAGCATTTCATTATCAAGAGGTTTTGCAAATCTCATATTAATAATTTCACTGTTTATTCCCTGCTCTTTTAATAATTTTTGAGCTTTTAAGGAATAATCAACCATAGAGCCAAGTGCAAGGATGGCAATATCATCACCCTCAATAAGCTTTTCTGCTTTACCAATTTCAATCAGTGTAAATCCCTCTTTAAGTTCGACACCAAGTGCAGATCCTCTAGGATAACGAATTGCAATCGGTCCGTTTTTATATTCAACGGCTGTGTAAAGCATATCTCTCAATTCAGCTTCATCTTTTGGAGCCATTACAACCATCCCAGGAATTAATCGTAAATAAGCAAGATCAAAAACTCCGTGATGCGTGGGGCCATCTGCTCCAACTAATCCTGCCCTATCTAAAACAAAAACAACATGAAGTTTTTGTAATGCAACATCATGGATAATCTGATCAAAACCTCTTTGTAAAAAAGTTGAGTAGATTGCAACAACAGGAATTATTCCCTGAGTTGCCATTCCTGCTGCGAATGTTACACCATGTTCTTCTGCAATACCAACATCAAAGTAATTTTTAGGAAAATGTTTTTGTAAGATATCTAATCCTGTTCCATCCGGCATTGCGCCTGTAATACCAATTACTTTAGGATTATTCTTTACAATTTCAGTTAATGCTTCGCCAAATATTTTAGTGTATGATGGCGAACCGCCGCCTTTCTTTAAAGCTTCACCGGTAAGTTTATCAAATGGAGTTGAGGCGTGTAATCTTTGAACATGATTTTCTGCAGGTTTGTATCCTTTTCCTTTTTCCGTAAGAGCATGAATCAGAATAGGACCTTTGAGTTTTTTTGTTTGCTCAAAGATTTTTATAAGCTGATGTAAATTATGTCCGTTGACAGGTCCGAAATATCTAAATCCTAAAGCTTCAAATAGCATTCCCGGAGTTACAACAGCTTTGATTCCTGTTTCAAGACGAGCGGCAATTTTTCTAAGTCTATCACCAAAATTATCAAGCTTGCCCGTTAAGTCCCATATTTGTCCCTTGAACTTGTTGTATTCAGGATGCGAAATCATTTCCGTAAAGTAATTTGAAATTTGCCAAACATTCGGGGCAATAGACATATTGTTATCGTTAAGTACTACTATCAAATCTGATTTAAGAACACCGGAATTATTCATCGCCTCGTAAGCCATTCCGCCCGTCATCGCACCATCTCCGATTACTGCAATAACTTTTCGATTGGGTTCATTATTAAGATCTCTTGCAACAGCCATTCCTAAGGCAGCAGATAAGGAAGTGGTTGCATGTCCAGCACCAAAAGCATCATATTCACTTTCATTTCTTTTTAGAAATCCGCTTATACCATTTAACCTGCGGATTTTTTTTAATGCTTCTTTTCTTCCGGTTAAAATTTTATGCGGATATGCCTGATGCCCGGTATCCCAAACAACTAAATCATAAGGCGTATTAAATACTTTGTGAATAGCCACAGTTAATTCAACAGTTCCTAAGCCACCGCCAAAATGACCACCAATTTCAGAAATCGTATCAACTAAATACTCGCGAATATCTTTACAAAGTCCTTTAAGTTCGGTTACGTCCATACTTTTTATATCGGATGGATAATTTACTTTTGAAAGGACAGGATATTTTACAGAATCACTCATTAAACAGCTCCAGTAATTATTCTAAAGTAGAATCTTGTTTTGAAATACCAATTGAATCTAATTCTTTTTTTAAAACTTTAACTTTTAGTTCGGCTTTTTCCAATACAGCTAAACATTCTTTAGACAGCGCCACACCTTCTTCAAACAATGAAATTGATTGCTCTAAACCTAACTCACTGTTTTCTAAGGAGTCAGTTATTTCTTCAAGCCGTGCAAGTTTATCTTCAAAATTTTCAGCAGATTTTTTTTTGCTCATTTTATTTCTATCTCTCC
The DNA here is from genome assembly GCA_036796535.1 of Ignavibacteriaceae bacterium. GTDB lineage: Bacteria > Bacteroidota > Ignavibacteria > Ignavibacteriales > Ignavibacteriaceae > IGN3. The sequence goes on along the minus strand of DAIRCT010000052.1, from coordinate 5,583 downwards.
ATCATAAAATTTTATTACAGCGGGGTTATTCAGATTATAAATTTTCTTTCGGGTTACAAATTTTGAATTTTGTTTTATCAGTGTAAATCCTTTTTTTAAGGTTTTGTCCACATCATTAGCTTCAAGAGATTTAGTAAGTATCGAAATTTTATTTCTTATTGCTAATAGAATTTTATCAATTTCTTTACCCAGTAACAAGGATAATTGATCAACCGCCTGAGAATTTTTTCTTATTCTTTCAAACGGATATCTAAAAGTGTAAGATGAAATACTTTTTTTGATTATTGATTTTTTATCATCAATTTTATTTTCAATCAGACTATAAATTTCAAAAAATGTGTCCGTAATAAAATGTTCTATGTCTTCCACATTTGGCGTTGCCAATTCCATAGCAACAGATGGCGTTGGGGCTCGAAGATCAGCCACAAAATCAGCAATTGTAAAATCAATCTCATGCCCAACCCCCGATATTACAGGAACTTTTGAATTAAAAATTGCATAAGCAACAATTTCTTCATTAAAAGCCCATAAATCTTCAATTGAACCACCACCGCGTGCAATTATTATAACATCAATATCCTTTAATAAATTCAATTTGTTAATATTCTCGGCAATATTTTCTGCGGCTCCCGCACCCTGAACTTTAGTAGGCACAACAATTATTTCTGCTAATGGATAGCGACGTTCTGCTACAGAAATCATATCTTTAATTGCAGCACCATCCGAGGCAGTTACCAGTCCAATTTTTTTAGGGAATTGTGGAATTGGTTTTTTATGCGAGTCATCAAATAATCCTTTTGCAAGTAATTTTTTCTTAAGCCGCTCAAATGCTGCCTGAAGTTCACCTTCACCGGATGGTTTCATGGATCGAACATCAATCTGATAATTGCCTCGTGGAGGATAAACAGTAATTCTTCCGGTTACTATTATTTTCATTCCGTCTTCGGGAGTGAAAAAAACGTAATTATTTATTCCCTTCCACATTGTGCAATTAATAACTGCGCCCTCATCTTTTAGATTAAAATACCAATGACCTGAACCATGAGCTTTGAAGTTTGATATTTCTCCTTCAACATTTATTTTTTCAAACGAAGACTCAAGTACAAACTTAATCGATTTTGTAATCTCACTAACTGAAAATATTTGTTCCTGTATCTCACTCATTTAGAATAATTACTCAACTCTCTTTTCAATTTTATTTTGTTTATCCATTTCATTGTAATCTAATTCAGAGCCAAGAACGCTATGCGGAATGAGATACACAACAAACATCAATATTGAGGCAAATATAATCCATCTTTGTGGTTTAGCAGATCTTTTTAATGCGATTACTGCAATGATCCAACCAATTAATGCAATCAAGGTTTTATTATCCGTTAGATCAATACCGAATGGTATTCCTGTCCAAAATTCACCAAAGGCATACTTCTGCATTATAGGACCAAATATCATTCCGCCAAGAATTAGCAAACCAAAAGTCCAGTAAGTTAATTTTTTATAGTTGGGTTCTTTGTTAAAAAATTCAAGACCCGTTCTTGTTGAAAAAAGCATAGCGAGAAAAATCAGAAGTACGTGCGGGATAATTATAAAAATTGGTACATCACCTTTAAATCTAATAACCACAGGTTCTGCGGGAATTGTAATCTGGTCATTATCTTTTACTAAAACTACTTTGTAAATTAATTTACCCGCAGGTGGTTGATGAGGAAGTACGCCGGTTAAAAATCCTTTTTCAAATTTCATTTTCTGCTGATTCCAGGAATCATTGGTTTTAAATCTTTTCCACTGAAGAATTCCGGAAATATTTTCATTATCTGTTTTAATTTTAATTTCATGATTTTCACTACCACTATGTGAGCGATCAAATTTGTAATCAATAGTTTGGTTTGCTAATCTGGATTTGCCATCCAGAGGATATGTTGGGCCTGTAATTCGCTGGTAAGCCGCAGTTAAAACTGTTAATACAAATGCAATTATCCAAAGGAGTGTTGATCTTTTCATTCTTTACCTGATAAAAAAGAAACTTTTTGCTTTAAAATTTACAAATAAATATCGCTAAAATTTAACACTAACTCCAATAGTTGGAAGTATCGGAAACATATTATTTTGTTTTCTTCCAAGTGTTAAGTCATCATTAACATAATAATCATAATTAATAACGTTCTTTCGGTTATAAATATTTATCACGTCAAGATAAAATATCCAGTCGAGACTCCAAAAATTTGTAATAAAATTAAATCTAATATCAAGTCTATGATAAGCAGGTTTATAAGCATTCAATTTTTGATCTCCGTAATCTATATCAAAAATAACTTCGCCTTCTCCATACGGATTATTAAAACTTTTTCTTGTTGCAATAACAGGAGTTTCAGGTATTCCATCTCCATTTTGATCCTGATAAATGACTCGCGGTTTAATGCCTTTAGGTTCACTGTATGGAAATCCTGAACCATACTGCCATCGCACACCAACATTAAACCAACTATTAAAATCATAGTTAATTACAAAATTAAAAGTATGTCTTTGATCAAATCTAAAAGGATATTTTTTTCCATCTTCATAGCGGTTAGCATAAGCCAGAGTGTAAGATATCCAACCGGATAATTTACTTTCATTCATCAAATTTCTTTTCGATAGAAAAAATTCAAATCCATATGCTGAACCGTTAGAATTATTAATAGGAATTTGGGTTAGAGAATCAGACCTAATAGTTAGAGGATTAGTCCAGCCATCTTTTAGTTTAGGATTCATTCCTAAAATTGGTTGAGTATAAAAAGCGGTACCTTCAACTTTTTTTTGTACAATAAGATCAGTAAAATCTTTGTAATAAGTTTCAAATCTTAAACTCCATTCATTCGTCAGCCATCGCTCTAAACCAATAACATAATGAATTGCCTTTTCTGCATTGAGTGGTTTAGTATAAGCATCTGCAAGATCGAAAAGCACATTTTGATCCCGTAATTTTTCATATCCGGGTGACTGATAATAAATTCCCCATACTCCTCTTAAAGTTGTTAAATTATCAATTGCATACGAAAAAGATATTCTTGGTGCTATATATCCTTTACCCAGAAGATTATAATAATCAAATCTTAATCCAGGAGTTATAAAAAGATTATCATTTATTTTAAAGTTATTTTGAACATACGTTCTGTAACGATTATAAATTTTTACATCTTTCAAATCACTAAGACTTGCTCTGATCTGTGGGTTAGCTGCAAAAATTGCTTCAAGGGCAGGATCAAGATTAAAAATAAAATTAATTGTTGTCTTCATAAAATCAACACCAGCCCCGGCTTCAAAAACATTATCCTTCCATAGATATGTAAACTTATCATCAACAGTTACTTTTCTATAATCAAAATCACCTGAAAATTTGAAACCGAGTAAATATGGTTTTAAAGTATCAGAGATTGCATTTTCAAAACTGCTTCGATTTAAAGAAGGATCAAGAATTTGAGAATCGAAATCTGTAGTGCCGTTATTCTTATACCAAGATACAATAACTTTATTCAAATAATTTTTTGATGGCGCATAATGCCAGGCACCAGAAACTATATCATTTCTTGTAATGTTAAAAACCCCAACACTATCAGGTGTGTTGCGTTTATCTCCACTTACAACATCAACTCCATCACGAGATAAAATTCCATTTAATAAAAATTTACTGCCATTAAAAGGTCCGAATACAAGCTTTGTTTGAAAATCATAAAAGTTAGGGAAAGAAGTATTTTGATCAACTAGTCCTGCTTTTTTAACAAACGGTTCTATTATCAAATCATAATAAGTTCTGCGTGAATTAAACAGCCAACTTCCTTTTATGTTAAATGGATTTTTGCCTTCAAGTACAATGTTTGCATCAATAATAGAAGCATTGATATTACCTTTTAGATTTTTAGTTCTATCACCTTCACGATTTGTTACATCAAGCACGGCGGAAAGTCTATCTCCATATTTTGCAGGAAAGCCACCGGATATCAGGTTTACATCACTTACAGCATCGGGATTAAACATACTTACAACACCGTAAAGTCTGTATGGATTAAAAATTTCTACATCATCCATAATAATTAAATTCTGATCCGGACCGCTGCCACGTATAACAAGTTGAGATGAAAAATCATTTGGAGCCAGAACTCCAGGCAACGATTGTAATGTTCGCAGCACATCTTCGGCAGCTCCGGGTAATATTTTAGCGTTACGTGGATTCAGATCAATAAGACTTGTGCGTGTATCACTCTGCTGTTGAACTTTCATTCCCGTTACTTCAACAGATTGAATTTCAATTACAGCAACATTCAACGTAACATTCAGTTCAATAGTTTTATTGGGGAATATTTTAACATTTATAGTTTGGGTTTGATGTCCAACGGCGCTAAATCTTATTTGATATTCGCCGGCAGGAATATTTTTAATCTCATAAAATCCATTTGCATCTGCACCAGTTCCTATTCCCACGCCCACAAGAAAAACATTAACTGATGGAACAGGTCCGGATTCATCAGATATTTTACCTTTTAAATTTCCTGTTTGAGAAAAAATAAAAATCGAATAGAATGATATAATTGTAAGTGTTAAGAATTTCATAAGATTAATTTTACTTTCTTATGATAACATAATAAAGTAAAAAATCATTCCATCAGGAGGGAATAATTATAAATATATTGAAAAGAAGCGCGTATAAAGCCCAAAATTAATTTCGTGAAAGTTGGAATTAGAATCGCCGGGTTTAATGTTATATCTGTAGCGTGTATATACTGTAAAAGTATCAAATATAGAAAACAGACCAAGTGAAACTTCCGCACCAAATCCGTTTTGTCCTTTAAAATTTGAATAAGCAGTTAGTCCCGGTGAAATGTATTCAATCCCGCCTATCTCAAAAATTCTTTTAAATCCAACTCGTGCAAAATTTTTATTAGCCGCATTAAAAATGTGTGTGTATTCTATTGCGATATAACTTGAGGGATAATTTCTGCTTTTAGATCGGAATGATATGACAGGAATTTCTTTTGTTAAACTGAAATAATTTCCGCCATCTGTGTGTGTGTATCCAGGAGCAGGAATTAAAAACACAGATCCGGCAAATAAACACAAAGTCCATAAAGACGAGCCATCTTTAATTATTGGTTCATAAGGAAGATCAAATTCATATTCTTCTGAAGTAAATTTATTACCCATGGAATCAGTAGTTACTATTACGAAGTTAACATTTTTGCCAAGAAATTTTAATCCTGTAATATCAATTTTCGCCGAGTGTGCTTCACTTAATCCGTTAGATACAACAAACTCGTATTTCCCATCAATAATAACATCACTTAAACATGCTTTACTTGTGTAAAATGTTAATATAAAAATGTATGGCGGTTCGGGTTTAACGTAAGCATCAATTAGAAATATTTCCATTGAAGTGGAATCAATATCAGCACTAATATTATTTTGTGCAAAAGAAGTTTGTGTGAAGAAAATTAAAATTATAAATAAAAAATTCAGATTTTTCATTGAATAAAAATGATTGTTAATGTTATTTCAAAGTTAGTAAAAGGATTTGATTTATGTAATCTCAGAGTTCGCCTTAAAGATAAT
>DAIRCT010000051.1:0-22183 GCA_036796535.1 Ignavibacteriaceae bacterium | reverse complement strand
ATTAATTTTTCTTATAAACTCTTACATAATCAACTTCCATTTGAGCAGGGAATGCAGATGGATCAATTCCCTGGGCGCCGCCCCAATCACCACCAACAGCTAAATTTAAAATCAGATGAAATCTTTTATCAAAAGGCCAATACTGCCAACCTTTGTTTTCATTTGGAAAAGTAAAGTACTTTGTATTATCGATAAAAAAATCTATATGATCTGCAAACCATTCAATTGCATAAAGATGAAACTGAGTTGTTGCAGTTGGAATGGTAAGCGTTTTTGTTTTTTGTGTCCCAATTCTATGATTGTAAGCCAGAGTATGAATTGAACCATGAATAACATTTGGATCGTAACCAACGTGTTCCATAATATCAATTTCACCACTTTCAGGCCAGCCGCCATAAGACCAATCTGTTGATAGCATCCAGATTGCGGGCCAGGTTCCTTTGCCCGTTGGAACTTTTGCAGAAACTTCTATTCTTCCGTAAAGCCAATCACCTTTATCTTTTGTCCTTAGTCGTGCAGAAGTAAAATATTTGCCCTGATAATTTTCCTGAATCGCTTTGATAACCAATTTACCATTTTCAATAAATGAATTTGTTGGAAGCGCAGTGTAATATTGAAGCTCATTATTTCCACCGCCATCACCATTTACCTCCCACGACCATTTTGTGGGATCTATATTGGTTCCGTTAAACTCGTCATCCCAAACCAAGGTATATCCCGGAATTTCCGGAATAGAATCTTTTGGTGCGGTAGTGCTATCACCTTTACTGCAGCTTGCAAAGGAGATTGAGATAAGCGCAAAATGTATCAATATAATTTTTGATAATAATTTATTTTTCATAATTAAATCTATTTCGTTTTTGTCACACTGAGCGATGTCGAAGTGTGATTTAACTTATTTTTCTTTACGGTCATCCTTCGACTTCGCTCAGGATGACATCGGTTTAACTATTTTATTCAACTAATTCAAACTGCGATTCTAAAACATCAACCGAGTTTGTTCCAACATAAACTTTAAACAATCCTGGTTCTGATTTAAATTTCATATCTGCAGCGGTAAATCGTAAATCATTTTCTGATAAAGTAAACTCAATAGTTTTTTCTTCACCTTTTTTCAGAAAAACTTTTTGAAATCTTTTTAATTCCTTTACCGGACGCGTAACACTTCCAACTAAATCCTGTACATAAAGTTGAACAACTTCTTCACCATCATAATTACCGGTGTTCTTAACATTAACTTTTATATTAATCTGATCATCTTTAGTGATTTTATTTTTATCTAAACCTAAATCAGAATATTTAAAGGTTGTATAACTTAATCCATATCCAAAAGGATAAAGAGGTGTAAGCGGCAGATCAAGATATTTTGATGTGTAATGATTATCAATATTTCCCGGTCGTCCTGTGTTTTTATGATTGTAATATATTGGAACCTGACCAACAGTTCTTGGAAATGTAACTGGAAGTTTTCCGCTGGGATTGTATTCTCCAAATAAAACCTCAGCAATTGCTTTTCCTGCCATCGTTCCGGGGAACCATGTTTCAAGTATTGCCGGAACATTTTCATTCAACCAGTTAATTGAGAGAGGTCTTCCGTTCATTAACACCACAACAATTGGTTTACCTGTTTTATAAATTTCTTTTGCCAGTTCTTCCTGCACTCCGGGCAAATCAAGTGTTGAACGGCTGCAAGCTTCACCGCTCATATTTTTTCCTTCGCCAAGAACAAGTATTACTAAATCTGAATTATTAGCAGTTTCAACTGCTTTCTTAAATCCATCTGTGGATTTGTCATCAATTTTACACCCTTCGGAATATAAAATTTGAGTATTGTTTTTTAAATAATTTTTTAAACCTGCAACAACACTAATCACATCGCTTGAATCACCCATTGCTTCCCATCCGCCAGTTGGGTGAGATATAGAGTTTGCAAGAGGACCAATAACCGCAATTTTTTTATAATTATTTTTTAGAGGTAGTAAATTATTTTCATTCTTTAGAAGCACGAATGATTTTTTAGCAACTTCCAGCGCAGCATCTTTTACTTCTTTACTTAAAATATTTTTTGATTCGCGTTCCTTATTGCAATATCTGAATGGATCATCAAATAAGCCGAGTATAAATTTAATTCTTAATACTCTTCTAACCGATTCGTTGATTGTTGCTTCAGATACTTTCCCTTCTTTAACTAATTCAGCAAGATGTGTAATATAAGCCCGTGATTCCATATCCATATCAAGTCCGGCATTGATTGCAATCTCACCTGCTTGTTTTAAATCAGCAGCAAAACCATGATTGATAAGTTCACCTATTGAATTCCAATCACTAACCACAAATCCTTTAAATTTCCATTGTTCTTTTAAAATATCATTAAGCAAATATTTACTTCCTGATGATGGGATGCCGCCAATTTCATTAAAAGATGCCATTAGAGTTTGCACGCCTGCATCCACAGCGGCTTTGAATGGAGGCAGATAAATATCACGAAAAGTTCTTTCAGAAAAATCTACAGTATTATAATCTCTGCCACCTTCGGCTCCGCCATAGCCAGCGTAATGTTTTGCACACGCTATGATATTATTTTCTGACAGATCACCCTGATACCCGCGCACATATGCTGCTGCCATAAGCGAACCAAGATATGGATCTTCACCATTCCCTTCCATAATTCTACCCCAACGAGGATCACGGGCAATATCAACCATCGGTGAAAATGTCCAGTGAACTCCAGCTGATGATGCTTCTAATGCCTGATAGTGCGCTGACATTTCGGCTAATTCAGGTTGCCATGTTGCAGCTTCACCAAGTGGAACAGGGAAAGTGGTTCTGAAACCATGGATTACATCATATCCAAAAAGTAATGGAATTTTTAACCGTGATTCTGTTACTGCAATTTTTTGTAAATCTCCGGTAAACTCAGCACCAAGCGCATTCAGGAAAGATCCGATTTTGCCTTCACGTATCAGTGCTTTATATTCATCAGGAACATTGCTTTTTATTGTTGGTCCCCAACCGATGCCAAAAGATAATTGATTTAATTGCCCAATTTTTTCATCAAGCGTCATCAGTGATAAAACCGAATCAACCCGTATTGATATAACTTCTTCTGAAATATTTTTTTTCTGTGGGATGATGATTCCAAAGCACAGAATCAGGATTACTAAAGTAGTTGTAATATATTTATTCATATACCGTCTGTAAATTTTTATGAATTGTGAAATGATTTTCTTTAATTAAAGCAGAATTAGGTGAACAGGATATCAAAAAGAGTATGCTGATGATTAAAAGGAAAAAATATATTTTTTTAATTAGGTTGATCATAAATATTTTTAATAAGGAGCCCCTTTCGTCCAAAATATCAAAAGGATTTAAGGGGCTTAGATTAGTACAAATTGAGTGCGATGTACTAAATTATTTTGTTTTTATAATCTGTTCAGTTTTAATTATTTCATTCCAGATTAAAGCGCTTGCACCAAGCACAGCACTATTCCCTTCAGGTAAACCTGATTGAAGTATCTTAACTTTATTTCTGAAAACATGAAATAAATTTTCTTCCAATGATTTTTTTGTTGGATCTATTATTAAACTGCCCGCGTGAGCTAATCCGCCAAAAAGTATAATTGCTTCGGGACTTGTAACTGCAACTGCGTCAGCTAATTTTAATCCCAATACTTTTCCTGTAAATTCAAAAGATTCCAAAGCAAGTTTATCTCCGGCTAATGCAGCAGAATAAATCATTTTGGAATCGAGATCATTATAGCTAACGTTTCTAAGAGTACTATCTTGATTTGAATTTGCGAGCAATTCCATAACAGTTCTTTTTATTCCTGTTGCAGAAGCATAAGTTTCAAGGCAGCCTTTTCTTCCGCAGCCGCATTGCCTTCCGTTAGGGTCATAAACGGTATGTCCGATTTCGCCTGCAAAGCCATCAGATCCATAAACCAGTTTTCCATCAACAACAACGCCGCTGCCCAAACCGGTGCCGAGTGTTATTACAATAAAATCTTTCATTCCTTTTGCGGCGCCAAAAAGCATTTCACCAATTGCAGATGCATTTGCATCGTTAGTAATTGCAGAAGGAACATCATAATATTGTTTAACTATTTCGAGGACGTTTACATAACCCCATTTTAGATTTGGTGGATTTTCAACTGTACCCCGATAGTAATTTGCATTTGGTGCTCCAATACCAACTCCCTTTAAAATACATTTATCAGAAATTGTTTTGTAAAGTTTTTCTGCTTCAGGATATAATCTTGAAAAAAGATCTGCCGCACTATTATGACCTTTGGTTTCAATTGATGATTCGGCAAGACATTTACCATTAATATCTACAAATCCGAAAGCAGTATTTGTTCCACCGACATCAATACCAAGTGTTACTTCTATTTTCATCTTATTATGCCTTGGCAGTTTTTGCAAATGTTGGTATGTGTCCCTTTGCTCCATAATAAGCAATGTAAGCATAACAAAGTACAGGTAATATAAATGCGTGATGAATACCAATATTATCTGCTAAAAATCCCTGTGCTAAAGGAATCAATGCTCCACCAACAATAGCAGTGCAAAGAATTCCTGATCCCTGACCAGTGTGTTTTCCCAATCCATCTATTGCAAGAGTAAAAATTGTTGGAAACATAATTGAGTTAAATAAACCAACAGCAAGGATACTCCACATTGCAAATTGTCCAAATGTTAACATTGATGTTACAACTAAAATACCGGCAATGATAGCAAGAATTGTAAGTGTTCTGCCGGGTTTTTGATTTCCAAGATTAAATGCAATAAAGTTGATTGCAACCAGGACGAGAAATGTTAAAGTTTTACCAAATCCTGAAAGTGAAAGAGTTGATATGTTTTGATATTCTTTGGTAACGTAAAGAGCAAGGATTAAAGCAAGAACAAATACAAGTGCTGCGTAAATATTTTTCTTCTTCACATCCTTCATCCCCGATAAAGTAATTGATCCAAAAAATCTTCCAATCATAGCACCGCCCCAGTAAAGCGAGACGTAAGTTCCTGCATCGGCTTCGCGCATACCAAGTAGCTCCTTAAAATAATTTACAAGAAAACTTCCTATTGAAACTTCGCCTCCTACATAAACAAAAATTGCAACTGCACCTAAAACCAAATGTCTGTAGCCCCAGGCGTTGGTATGTTGATGATCATAACTTCCGCCGTCACCGGCGCTTGAAGATTGAGATGAAGCTTCTATTTTGGGAAGTTTAAAAAGTGCAATAATTATTGCAATAACAACAAGCATAGCTGTTAAAATTAAATAAGGTGTTTGTACAGAACTTGCCTCAACCAACTTGTAAGCTTCCTGATCTGTCATTTTAAGTTTTGCAAGTTCATCAGCACCTTTTACAGCAACTGAAAGAATTAATATCGAACCAAAAATGGGTGCAATTGTAGTTCCCAGAGAATTAAATGCTTGCGAAAGATTTAATCTGCTTGATGCAGTTTCGGGTTTACCAAGTATGGCTACATAAGGATTTGCAGCTACCTGAAGTAATGTAATTCCGGAAGCCAATACAAAAAGAGCTAAAAGAAAGATCCCATAAGATCTATAACCTGCGGCAGGAAAAAATAATGCTGTTCCAAGTGCAGCAGTAAGTAAACCAATAATTATTCCTGTTTTGTACCCGATTTTTTCTACTAACATCCCGGAAGGAAGTGAGATAACTGCATAGGCAGTAAAAAAGGTAAACTGAACAAGCATTACCTGTGTATAGTTTAAATCAAAAATAGCTTTTAGATGTGGAATCAAAATATCATTTAGACAGGTAATAAATCCCCACATAAAAAAAAGTGATGTTAAAACGATTAGAGCCGGTGTATAATTGGTACCGTTATTATTTGCAGTACCGCTTAGATTTGTTGAAGGAGATGAAACCGCCATCAGTAACTCCAATAATAGTTTAAAAGAAATGTAGAATTATATTCTATAGTTTAAGATTAAATTTATCACTTATCCAATTATTATGCCCAATATATTAGTTGAAAAATATTGCAGTCTTATTTATCTATACAATAGTTTTCAATAATTGATATTTAAGTTTTATTATTTTAATAAGAAAAGCTTATTAAATTGATAAGTAAAATGCTCTTTTAGGTAAAGCTAACTGAACAAAAAGTTAAGCTAATTAACTCTATATTTAAACCCATGATTGAATAAAATTTAACTGAATAAGAATCAAATCGGTTAACAACAAGTATGAATATTGAAAAAATATTTTACATTATAATTAGCGCAATTCTTCTGATTGTGTTTTTACTTTTTACATTTGTGTTTTCACCGAATGAATTTAATTCCCCCAATAAATCTAATGTTAAAACTATCTATTTTGTTGATCATATTTCATCTGCTCATCAAAAAGTTATAGATCTTTTTAATGAGAGACATAAAAGCTCAATAAAAGTTGAAACGATTAATCTTTCCTTTGATAAGTTTAGCACCAATGAAAGGAAAGAACTTCTTGCCAGATATTTAAGAAGTAAAAACAGTCGAATTGATATTTTTGCAGTTGATCAGATTTGGGTACCAAGATTTGTAAGGTGGGGAGTTCCGCTAAATAATTTAATTGACAGTACAGAGATTAACAAAATCATACCAAATGCTTTAACCACTTGTTATTATAATGATTCATTATTCGCCGTACCACTTTATATAGACATATCATTAATGTTTTACAGAAATGATTTGTTAAAAAAACTGCCAAATTATTCTCAGATAGTTGATGAACTAAAAAATTCAATTACCTGGGAAAAGTTTATTGAGCTGCACCAAAAATTAAAGAATGAAAAAAATCCATTTTATGTTTTTCAGGCAGATGATTATGAAGGATTGTTGTGTCAGTTTACGGAGTTGATGGCAAATCAAAACAATCCTATAGTTGATAAAAATAATAAATTGCTTATCAACACAGCGGAAGGTAAAAAAGCCCTTCAGCTTCTGGTTGATTTAGTAAATAAATATGGGGTTTCGCCAAAAGAAGTAACTTATCTAAAAGAGAATGAAAGCTTTAGATACTTTGCTAAAAACGATGGATTGTTTTTACGCGGCTGGCCCAGTATGTATGATGATGAAAATGAATTTTTAAGCGATGAAGAAAGATCGCAGCTAAAAATGGCACCACTTCCTCATTTAAAGGATACAAAGCCCGCTTCAGTTTATGGTGGATGGAATTTAATGGTCTCAAAGTTTTCTGAAAAAATTCCTGAAGTTATAAAGTTTGCAAAGTTTTTATTAAGTGAAGAATCTCAAAAAATTATGTATGAAGAGGGAGGATATCTTCCAATTAATAAAAAGCTTTATAGTGATAGTGAATTTATTCAAGAACATCCTGAACTAAAATTTTTTGATGAGCTTTACAAAACGGGCGTCCACAGACCGTTTCTTGAAGATTATACTAATGTTTCTGATATACTTTCTTATTATATAAACAGTGCTATAAAAGGTGATATTTCTGTTGATGATGCTTTGAAATCTGCTGAAATTAAAATTAAAGAAAAATCGATTCTGGTTAAGTGATTATGAAGACAAATAAAATAGTTGAGAAGGTAAAAGAATATCACTTTGAGTTTAAACACGTAACAGTTCTCTTTTTAATCCTTTTTGCTTTTCAGCTAATCATATCATTCATTAATAAAGCATCCATAAAAAGTTTTTTAAACAGCACACAAGAATGGTATCAAAAAGATTCTGCGGAAGAAATTGCAAATCTAACCACAACATCAATTGAACTGGTACTTGAATCAATAGATTCCCAATCCGAATTAACTAAGGAGAAACAAAGAAAAGTCATTCAATCCTTTGATATCATTTTTAGTCAGCAGCAATTAAAACATAACATTGAGGGATTGTATATTCTGGTAAATTCCGGTGATGATGTTTATGCAATTGATGATGGTAAAACTCTTTTTTCTTTCCTGCTTGATCATAAACAGATTGAAAGAACTACGGATAAAAATAAATTATCTGTAATCGGGATGTACAAAAAAATTAAAAATGAACTCAGCTCTACTGAACAGATAAAAAGTATTATTACAGATAAAAAAACTTTTAACATTTTTGTGCCTTTTGTTTTAAGGGGAGAATTTATCGGCGCAGTTTACATGAAGAACACGCCGGATTTTAGTTTTATCAGCAACCAGGTTATCAGCAATTATGATGAAACATCAATTATATATTTATCGCTTATTTTATTTGGATTGCTTGCGATGTATTTTATTTCATCATACACTGTTAAAGAAAGAGACGAAGCACAAAAACTTTTATTTGATGAGCACGAAACAAATATTAAAAAACAAATTACTTATGAGAAGGAATTAATATTTACCAAGCGAATCTATCACACACATCATAAAGCTGAAAAGATAATGGGCTTTATCAAAGAAGATTTACGAATTCTTTCACCGGAAAATATTAATGATGTAAAGTACAGGGTTTCCAAATATTCAAATTTTATTTCCCGAGTTATTTATGATATGAAATGGTACGATCCTCCGCTGCAAACAATTCGCAATCAGATATTCCGGACAAATCTTAACGAGGTAATAAAATTTATTGTTGATAATATTTTTCTGCGCATATCAACTAAATCAAATGCTTATGAAATAAAATTGGAAACTGATCCAAACCTCCCTGTTGTTCCGGTTAATGAGTTTGTTGTTTGGGAAATTATCGAACCGCTTATTCAAAATAGTATTGATCACGGCGGAGAAGGCAATCTTATCATTAGCTGTAAAACTATTTTTGATGAATCAAAAAGAAAATCTTATGTGATAATTGAAGATAACGGTAGAGGAATTGCACCAGAACTTCTTAAGATAAATAGTAACGGAATAAAAAATGTTTTTATCGAAAATACAACTACAAAAAACACAGGTTTGCAAAACTCCGGCTATGGATGTTATATCGCTTATGAAATTACAAAAAGGTGTGGTTGGGATATTGATGCGATAAATCTTGAAACAGGCGGATGCAGATTTACAATCACAATTAATAATTAAAAGAAAGATCAAATGATTTTTGAAGGAAAAAATATAAACATTCTTCTTATTGAAGATGAAGATTATGATGTAAGAAGAGTTATGAATACAATAAAACCTTTTGAAGATCGCATAAAGGTTGTTGATACGGTATCAAATGGTAAAGCCGCGCTGGAACTGCTTCACTCTAAAAAAGGGCAGTATGATGTTGCTGTTATGGATTATCAAATAGCCGGCGGAATTATGGGCGAAGAACTTATCCAAAAAATTAAAGAGATTGATATTTCAATCCAGATAATAGTTATTACTAAAATGACTATAAACATTAGTGATTACAATTTTGCAAATAAGCTTATCAAAGCAGGAGCTTTTTGGTACTGTACAAAATATCCGGGTGATATTGAAGATTTTATTTATCAGCCAACTGATTTTATTATGAGTGTTTTTAATGCACACGAAAAATGTTTGCTTGAGCGTGAACGATTTCGGTCATATCAAAAGATGCACAGGAATGTTGAAGATATTCTTATCCAGAAAAAAATGATTGGCGAATCTCCAATAATGATTGAGCTTAAAGAAGAAATTAAAAAATTTGCTAACAGTAATGTTAATACACTAATAAGGGGTGCCTCAGGTACAGGCAAAGAGTTGGTTGCTTACAATATTCATTACCGCAGTGATCGGAAATATGAAAATTTTATTATCATAAACTGCGGAAGTTTACCAAGTCAGCTTGTTGAAAGCGAATTATTTGGATATGAAAAAGGTGCTTTTACAGGTGCTGATAAAAAGAAACTTGGACTATTTGAAATTGCAAATCACGGTACAATTTTTTTGGATGAAATAACAGAACTTCCATTACAGGCGCAGGTAAAATTATTAAGAGTTATTCAGGATGGCGAGATAGAAAAAATTGGAAGGACAGAAAAAATAAAAGTCGATGTAAGAATAATAGCAGCAACAAATCGTAACATTGAAGAAGAAGTAAAAGAAAAAAGATTCAGGGAAGATCTTTATTACAGATTAAACGTTCTTCCAATATTTGTTCAGGATCTTAAAAAAAGAACATCAGACATTCCATTGTTGATAGATTATTTTTTATCCAACATAAGTATTGATATGGGAAAAGATAAACCTGAAATACCAGACGAAACCATGCAGGTGTTTCTAAACTATGAATGGCCCGGCAACGTACGGGAATTAAAAAATGTTGTTCAAAGAATGCTCTTTAGCTCCGAAGCAAGAATAACCCCCTTGCAAGCTAAACGAGCATTAGGTATTACTGAAACTGCTGCACCAAATACTGAGTTTGGTTTTGGCGATATGTTTAATACTGAAAATATTATTCCGTTAAAAGATATGGAAAAACTTTTGCGTGAAAGATATTTTAAATTTGTAAGATTAAATTCCGATTCTGACACAGATGCAGCAAAAAAACTTGGCTTAGCTCCGCCAAACTATTATAGAATGGCAAAAGAACTGGGATTGAAGAAAATAGATAAGTAGGTTTATAATTAGTTATTATCTTGATAAGTCGTTGTTATTATTTTAATAAGTCACCTTACGCAAATCTGTGAAACCTTCGAGGTTTAGCTAAAAATGTAGTTAAAATAATAGAAAAATTCTTAATTATTTCAGAAAACCTCGAAGGTTTTTATCAAATGTGCGTAACATAAGTTAATAAATAATCAAAATTTTGTTGTTATTATTGCGCTACTGTAATCCATAATCGAAATAAAATGTGAACTACTGCTGGTATTATTATTGTCAAATGCATCTGATATGATGCTATCCCATAATTTATATTGCCAAGAAAAGGAAACTATAATGAATTCCAAAAAGTACCTGCCTCAAAATGTTTTTTTCATTTTGTTTGTAACGATATTAATATTTTCCACACTCAATTCATCAGCTCAAACACTTGATGAAAAAATTAATGATCTTATTTCTAAAATGACTTTGCAAGAAAAAATATTGCAGCTCCATCAAGAAGGAAGCATGAATACTGCTGCCAATACCAGACTTAACATTCCAGGATTTGTTATGTCTGATGGACCACACGGAGTTAGAAATGGTTTAGCAACTTCATTCCCGGTTGGAATTGGGATGGCAGCAACCTGGGATGTTGATTTAGTTTATAGAATTGGTGAAGCAATGGGAAAAGAATTTCGCGGGAAAGGAATTGATCAGCAATTAGGTCCTTGTTTGGATTTAACACTTGATCCGCGTAACGGTCGTTCACCGGAAAGCACAAGCGAGGATCCATATCTTAACGCAAAAATTAACACATCAATAGTTCAAGGCATTCAATCAACTCCGGCATTAGCAACTATAAAACATTTTTACACTGAGTACAGACAGATCGGAAGAACAACTAACAATTATACTTTATCACAAAGAAATCTTTTAGAGCAATTTGCTTTACAATTTAGGGAAGCAATACAAATTGGCGGTGCCTTTAGCGTAATGAGTTCTTACAATTCTATTAACGGAACAAGTGCTGCAAAAAATAGTAATCTGTTAACAACAGTTTTAAGAAATGATTGGGGTTTCCCATTTTATGTCGTTAGTGATTGGGGCTCGATTTATAATAATCCAGGGCAGGCGGTTACTGCAGGATGCGATATTGAAATGGGCTCAACTCTTTATCAGGATGCAACAACTGGTTTGCTTAATCTTGTTTCAACAGGACAACTTTCTGAAAGTATAATTGATATTGCGGTTAAAAGAGTTTTAAAAACAAAATATCTTTCAGGTATGATGAATTACCGACCGCAAGGTGATCCAACAGATGTTAATTCTCCGGAACATCAACAGCTTGTATTTGAAGCTGGTAAAAAAAGTTTGGTGCTATTAAAAAATCAGGATAATATTTTGCCGCTTGATACATCTAAAATTTTAAAGATTGCTGTTATTGGTCCGAACGCTGCTATCATGCAAACAGATGGTTCCGGCAGCAGTTGGGTTGATCCGTTTTATAAAGTATCTCCGTTAGAAGGAATAGAAAAATATGTTGGTACATTAAAAGTTTTATATGCAAAAGGATGTGAAATAAGTGGAACAACTTACGCAAGTGATATCGCAAATGCTATAACTTACGCTGGTCAGGCAGATGTTGTAATTTTCTTTGGTGGATTGGATCCCACTCAGGAAGGTGAAGGTTTTGATCGTGCAAATAATTCAATTGAATTACCGGGCAAGCAAAAAGATTTAATAAAATTACTTTCGGGCTTAAATAAAAATTTAGTGGTAGTACTGATTAGCGGTGGGATTTGCACAGCAACACCATTTATAAATGATATCAAAGGTTTGATATACGGTTTCTATCCCGGGCAGGAAGGTGGAAATGCAATTGCTCAGGTTCTATTTGGGGATTATAATCCAAGTGGAAAACTTCCCGTTACAATGCCCAAAAGTGATTCTCAAATGCCAAACAGGTTTTCCAATGATTTAGATGCAAACTTTGGCGGCGGCTATCGTTGGTTCGATAAAAATAATCTAATTCCTCAATTTGCTTTTGGATATGGATTAAGTTACAGCACTTTTGCAATGAGCAATTTCCAAATATCTCATCAAACAGCTGCCAACTGGAATGAAACAATTTCTTTAAGTGTTGATGTTACTAATACCGGAAGCAGAGCAGGTGAAGAAGTTATTCAGATTTATGTTTCTGAAACAAATGGTACTGTTGCTCATAATGTTAAAGATTTAAAGGATTTTAAAAAGATATTTCTTGAATCCAATCAAACTAAAACTGTTACTTTTGAAATCACTCCTGATAAGCTTTACTATTTTTCTGAACAAGATAGTAGTTACAAAGTAGATCCCGGAACGTTCACTTTTTATGTTGGTAATTCATCAGACAGTTTAATTTTTAATCATACAATTCAAATCCAGCAAAGCGATGCTAAACCCGATTTGCAAATTGCTAATATTTATACTGTGCCGCGTTATCCAATAGAAGGCGATTCAGTAATTTTCTTAGCAACCATTTTAAATCGAGGAACCAGTTCAAGCCCGGCATCAACAGTTCATCAAGTTACATTTAAAGTTAATGGCAACGTTGTAAGCCGTTCGATTGAGCTCACTAATCCAATCCCAACCGGTGGAATGACTTTGGTTTGTGGTAATGTTGGTGATAATAATGTTAATTATTGGGTAGCTGATAAATCCGGAACTTATAACATTGAAACAATTGTGGATGAAAATTCTTTGATACCGGAGATTAATGAAAATAATAATTCAAAAACAGTTACACTTAAAGTTTACAACGCACCACCGATTAATCTTGCACTAAATAAAAATGTAATTGTCTCTTCAGTTGAATCAGCAAATTATCTCGGGAAAAATGCTGTCGATGGAAATTATGCAACGCGGTGGTCTTCCCAATTCAGTGATCCGCAAACTTTTACAGTAGATCTTGGACAACTGAAACATTTCAATCAAATAAGAATTTCATGGGAATCAGCTTATGGAAAGCAATATTTTATTGAAGTTTCTGAAAACGGTTCAACCTGGAATAAAATAATTGAGCAAACAAACGGCTTGGGTGGAATTGAAAAATGGACGACAGATGCTAATGCAAGATACATCCGGTTAACAGGCACAAAACGCGGGACTGAATGGGGATATTCCATTTATGAATTTGAGGTTTTCAATTTAGACACATTATCAAGTAGCAATGATGACAAAGAAAATCTTCCACTGCAATTTTCTTTGAGTCAAAATTATCCCAATCCATTTAATCCAAGCACAACTATATCATATCAATTACCAAAAAATGGATTTGTAACATTAAAAATTTATGATGTTTTGGGAAGGGAAGTATCAACTCTTGTTAATGAATATAAATCTGCTGGTAATTACACGTTAAATTTCGATGCAAGCAATTTGAGTAGCGGAGTTTACATATATACCATCTGCTCTGCAGATAATGTTCTCTCAAAAAAAATGATATTAATGAAGTAAAATCTGAGAAGGTAAGAAAATGAAAAAAAAATATTTATACCAATTGATAAAAACGATTTTGTGTCTATCATTTATGAGTCAAATATCAAATGCACAAATAACTTTTCTTAAAACTTACAGTGGTTTAGCAGCTCAAGGAAATTCATTAGTTCAAACATCCGATAGTGGTTTTGTGATTTTTGGTTATACAGAAGCAAATCAACCAATTCTAATAAAAACAGATAAATTTGGCGACACTGTCTGGACTTGGAAATATGATATACCTCAACAATATAGAAGTAAGTATACTTTAACAAAAACTCTTGAAAATGGTTATATACTTGGATATAGTAATGTTCTAATAAAAACTGATATCAATGGTAATCAAATCTGGCGAAAAAATTATGATTCAGTTTATATTTCAAAAATTGAATCTGCAATAGATTCAGGTTTCGTGTTTACAGGGGCTACTTATAAAGATAATTGGGGATATGTGTATTTAGTTAAGGTCGATAATCTAGGAGTGAAAAAATGGATAAAGATATATGACGACAGCCATGGCGCTTTTGTTGCGGGTAATTATATTCAAGAAACAAAAGATAGGGGATATATAATTACAGGTTTTACCCTTTTACAAGATGAATATCTCTATGTTATTAAAACAGATTCTAATGGCAATATATTATGGAGTAAAAAGTATGGAGCTTTTTACACTGAAGGTAATTCTGTAGTTCAGACAACGGATGGTGGTTATTTTATAACAGGGCATTATACTATAAAACCTTGTGAATATTGTGAATTATTTTATCATACATGGTTATTAAAATTAAATTCAGAGGGAGATACAATTTGGACTAAGAAATATATCTTTGATTTTGAAGATCAATCAAGAGTTGGTAAACAAACCACTGATGGTGGATACATCATTACAGGAGTGAAGTATACTGTTGATTTAAAGAATCATTTATTTGTAGCGAAACTAAATGAATTGGGTGATACGCTCTGGACTAAAACTTTAACAGATGAATTACCTGGTGATACTGAAGGATACGATATAGTTGAAACTTATGATGGTGGTTATGCAGTAGCAGGCTCTGTAACTTATTACAATGGTCAAAGCGATATGTTACTGCTAAAGTTAGATAAAGATGGTGAAATAACAGCAGTAGATAGCAAAGAAAAAAACCTGTTGCCTAAAGAATTTTCACTTTATCAGAATTATCCCAATCCATTTAATCCAAGCACAACTATATCATATCAATTACCAAAAAATGGATTTGTAACATTAAAAATTTATGATGTTTTGGGAAGGGAAGTATCAACTCTTGTTAATGAATATAAATCTGCTGGTAATTACACGTTAAATTTCGATGCAAGCAATTTGAGTAGCGGAGTTTACATATATACCATCTGCTCTGCAGATAATGTTCTCTCAAAAAAAATGATATTGCTTAGGTAACTTTTATTTGGTCAAGCAGACTGTTTTGAACTTATTATTTTAATAAACTGCTATTATTACTTTAATAAGCAGCCCCCTGATTATTTCTAAAAAACATCCCAATTTTTAATAATATCAATTAAAAAATATCATTCTTTCTGTGGTATTATAATTGTCCTGTACTACTGATTAAACTATTGTCTTTAATTAATCTTTTGGTCAGAAAAAGGGATCTGAATGAGTGTAAAGTGCTACTATTTATTTGATACTTTTACTGTTTTTGTTTTGATTGTATTCATTTTATTGTCGTCGGATAATCTTGCCCAAACAGCTTCTCTTGATGCTACACTTTCACTTAAAAAAATTAATGATATTAATATCCCTTATCAAAACGGATTTGCACTTCCATCTTTTGAAAAACAAAACCGCAAAATATTAGATCTTAAAGGTGATTGGAAAAAACAAAGATTTACTGCTAACGATAATATCACATTAGCTAAACGTAACACAACCGGATATCAAAACCTTATTACTGAAGCAGCCGGAAGAAATACGGCTGGTTATGATGATAGCGGATGGGAGACTAAAACCCTGCCCGCTGTGGAAAATCAAATGAACGCATATCCAACCGTTCCGGAATTTTATCAGGATGGTGTTTGGTACAGAAAATCTTTTAATGTAGATGTCTCCGATTCAGGAAAATTTGTTAAGCTAATGTTCTACGCAGTTAATTACGTTGCAGATGTTTGGTTAAATGATGTCTATCTTGGCTATCACGAAGGCGGTTATACTCCTTTTGCTTTTGATGTTTCTTCCGCACTCAATTATGGTGGAAACAATGTTCTTGTTGTAAGAGTTGATAATCCAATTTGGAACAGCAGAAATGATATTGTTCCTTATACGCAATGTGATTGGTTTAATTATACTGGAATTATTCACGATGTTTATCTTGAATTTTCTTCTCCCGTTTCTGTCATTCGTAATGATATCGTTCCTTTAAATCTAAATGGAGATATTCAAACAACAGTCGTTTTAAATAATATAAAAAAGACAACAGCAAATGTTGATGTTACGATCCGCATTTATGAAGCTTCGATTGATTCGAATAATATAAAGACAGAATTTTCATATCAGTTAGCTGGAAATGAATTAGCAGTAAACGGAACGAACCAGAATTCAGTTTCAATTCCAGCAGATTCTGTTGCTGTCTGGAGAACTGTTTTAAAAATTGATAATCCAAAACTCTGGACACCAAAAGAACCAAACTTATACATCATGAAAGTTACACTTACAGAAGCAGCTAATACGTTGGATGAGTTTAGTTCACAGTTTGGAATCAGGACTGTTAAAACCAGCGGAAATAAATTTTTACTTAACAACAAAGTCGTGTTCTTCACCGGTGCAGCCAGACACGAAGATCATCCGTTGTACGGCAGGAGCATTCCTAAAGATATTATCTTCAGCGATTTGCAGCTTGTTAAAAATACAAATGTAAATTTTCTGCGAACTGCACATTATCCAAATAATCTTTATACATATTTAATTGCCGATAGATTGGGAATAACAACGCTTGAAGAAATTCCTGTTTGGTGGTTCGATACTGCAACAGCATGGCAAATTCAAAATAACATAAGACACATTCACGAACAGATGTTTCGTGAAATGGTGTTTAAGGATTACAATCGTCCATCTATTGTTTTGTGGAGTACAAGCAACGAGTGTTTAGATGTTCCTAACAGAAAAATTTTTATTGACAGAGTAAATCAGGATCTTGATACAAATTATCCGGATGGAAGACTTGTAACACAATCCGCCGCCGCTGATAGACCGGGTGCAACTGATGATTCACAAAATGCGTGCGATGTTTCCGGCTGGACAATGTATTTCGGAATCTTCCACGGCTCGACTTATTTTACAGGTACGTATAACTTCCTTAATGATGCAAGAACTTACAATCCTAACAAACCAATTCTTGATACTGAATTCGGGTATTGGTCATCAGAAGATAATTCAAGTGAGCAAAAACAAGTTGATGTTTTTAATTATACATTTTTAGCATTCACGCAATTCTCGGCCATAAATTCAGCAGGCGCGATAAATGAGAATGGACCTTTAATGGCTTGCACATGGTGGTGTATGTTCGATTGGTATCGTATGAGTTCGAGTTTGCAAACAATGGGTTTGTATTCTATGGATAGAACTTACGCCAAACCTGTTGCCTCAGTTCTTAAAACTGCATATTTACCCTACTTTAATTTTGATGGTGTTTTAACAGAGGTTAATGAGAATAGTGTAATCGAAAGTTTACCAACAAACTTTGAATTGATGCAAAACTATCCAAACCCTTTTAATCCAAATACAAAAATCAGTTGGCAGTCGCCAGTAAGCAGTTGGCAAACTTTGAAGATTTATGATGTTTTGGGAAATGAAGTTGCAACATTAGTTAATGAATACAAACCTGCTGGAAATTATGAAGTTGATTTTAATGTAGCGCACGAATCCCTTCGTGCGTATGCCAGCGGAATTTATTTCTACAGATTGCAAGCCGATAATTTTATTAGTACAAAAAAAATGGTTCTGCTCAAATAAAAAATGTTAACGTTAATAAATGAATAATCGGAATAAATAACTTGTCAGATAATTTTTCAATAATAGATGGTTCGATATTAGTAATTTACCTGGTGGTGATACTAGTTATTGCTTTCTATTCTTCACTTAAGAAGGACAGAGATTTTACTGATTATTTTCTTGCAGGCAGAAATGTCGGTTGGTTTGCAATCGGAATGGCAATCTTTGCAACTAATATTTCAAGTGAACATTTTATTGGACTGGCAGGATCGGGTTCTACAAGAGGACTTGCAGTAGCACAGTTTGAGCTAATGGCAATTTTTATATTAATAATCCTCGGTTGGTTGGTGGCTCCCATTTATCTTAAATCAGGTGTTACCACTGTTCCTGAATTATTTGAAAAACGTTTTGATCCCAAAATCAGAAAATTTTTATCCGGATTTTCTATCGGAATTTATTTTGTAACAAAAATTGCTGTTACACTTTTAGCTGGCGGCATCCTTTTTTATAAAATGTTTGGATTAAACATCTACACATTTGCAATATTAATAATTCTTATTACAGGCGCTTACACTATAATTGGCGGCGCAGTCTCAGTTCAAAAAACACAGGTTGTTCAGGCATTTCTGCTGATTCTTGGTGCTGTTCTGCTAACCTATTTTGGATTATCAGAAGTTGGTGGATATGCCGGACTTAAAGCAAAATTACCTGCAGATTATTTTAATATGTTCAAACCAATTTCTGATCCTGATTTTCCGTGGACGGGAATTATTTTTGGCGCACCGATAATTGCATTCTGGTATTGGTGTACAGATCAATATATAGTTCAAAGAATTTTGGGTGCTAAATCAATTGATGATGCAAGAAAAGGGTCTTTGCTTGCTGCATTGCTAAAAGTTTTACCACTTTTTATTCTTGTAATTCCCGGTTTAATTGCTGTGGCATTATTTCCGGATGTAGTTGGTGATGAAGCTTATCCAACTTTGCTTGCAAGTAACCTTCTTCCAATTGGAATTAAAGGATTAGTAGTCACAGGTCTTCTATCAGCGGTGATGTCTTCTCTTTCCGCAGTATTTAATTCAATCGCTACGCTTTATGTTAATGATTTTTATCGGACAAAACATCCCGAAGCAAATGAAAGAAAATTAGTTTTAATCGGAAGATTGGTTACTACTATTGTTGTGGTTGCGGCAATCCTTTGTGTTCCATTGGTAAAAGCAATCAATTCGGAAATGTATTTATTTTTACAAAGCACACAAGCGTTTATAAGTCCACCTATTGTTGCGGTTTTTTTGTTTGGACTTTTATTTAAAAAAATATCATCAAAAGCAGCGTTTTTAACTTTAATTATTGGCGAAGTTATCGGATTAACAAGATTTACAACAGATATCCTGATTAGTTTAGGTTATGTTAACAATCCCATATTACTTGCGTACTCGGAATTAAATTTTCTTCATTTCGCAATTTTATTATTTTTGATTAGCAGTGGGTTATTATTCTCAATAAATTATATTACCAGTAAAAATAATCTTTTAGAAAATAGTCATCTTAGCTATACACTTAGAGAAAGTATGCTCGATATTCCATCATACAAAAAAATCACAAAGTCAAGAACAAGTTTTATATTATCCGGATTTATTCTGATACTAATAATTGGGGTTTGGGGTTTATGGAGTTAAAAAGTTTTATGTTCATTAATTCACAACGCAATCAGAAAATATTTCTATTTTTTGATTGCACATTAATTCATTAAATAAAGAGGAGAGGATATGAAAAAACTCTTAACTTTTTTGTTCGTTCTGTTCGTTGCGTCTTTTTCACAGGCACAATGGGTAATCCAGAACTTCGATAATGCTGTGGGAACGTTTTTCCCTGATCCGGCAGTATTAAATTCAAACTTTTTTACTGACGGACCAACTGCATTAATGAATCTATCAAATGACCCTGACCATTTTGAAGGAACAGGATCTACGAAGATAGATTACCGGGTTGAAGCTTTTGATGGATGGGGTGGTTATAATGTAAGAACAACTTACATTCCGGGCACTGTACCAAATGAACCGCCATATATAGACTTATCTACAGGTACAGCTCTAAAATTGCGTTATAAAGTTTTAACACCTGTTAGTTTAACTCAGGATGGCGCATTTTTTATGGAATTCAAACTTGCCGAGTTCTCTGAAACCAATAATGGAGGTAGAGACGTATGGTATCATCATACTGCAATTAATTTCTCTGACGCTTCAGGAAATTGGATTGAAGTAACTATGCCTTTGGTATTTAACACTGATAATACTTTGGGGTTTGCGAATCAATTTGCCGAAGGTGATGGCGAACTTCAGTGGGATAAAATTAAAGGTTTTGAGTTTGCTCTTGTTTATATAACAGCTGGCGGTTCAGTAAACACTCCTGTTGCAACCGGCTCTATTTTAATAGATAAATTAGAATTAGTGGGTAATAGATATACTCCTTTCCAAACATTTGACAACGCAGCTACAGACGTATTTTCTACAGATTATATGAGCTGGGCTGGTGGTGGTGCTAGCTCTATAACACTCTCAAACAATACCACCGATTTTGTTGAAGGTACCGGGTCAATGCAGATGGATTATACGGTCAACGCTTCTCAGTCCTGGGGCGGCTATCTTAATTTAACTGATACTACCTTTAAGCTCCCTGCTAATTTTGCAGAAAGAACTTCATTAATATTTTGGGTAAAGAATGTTAACCCACTTACGGGTGGAACACCGAAACGTGTTACAATGAGATTCTTCCTGATGGAAAACAGCACAGGGGCAAATGAAGACTGGGTATGTGAGGTACCTGTTAATTTTGAACAAGCCGGTGACTGGACAAGATATGTTTTACCATTAAAGCAAGATACCATATGGACAGACAGTAATGGCAAACTTCATTTTCCGCAAACTGGTTTTGCTCAACCTTGGTGGAGCATAACAGGAGATAATACTTTTAATCCTGATGCTGTTACAGGATATAAAATAGAACTCTCTGCCGGTGGTGATGATTACGGACCAGTCGGTGAAACATTTACAGGAACTTTATTGTTCGATATTATCCAGGAATCAGGTTTCCAATTTGCAGATAAAACTCCTCCTGCAGCACCAGTAGTAAATGTTATACCAAGCTCCTTTTCAAATTTGGTTACCTGGCTTGATGTGCCAGGCGAAAGTGGTGAAAAGTATTTTGTTTATTATAGCGAAAAACCTATAACAGATGTTAATGCTGATGGTGTATTCCTTGCATTTAATATGGATCTTGTTCCAATTCCACATGGAACTCAGGTTTATGAGCACTCATTACGTTCTGCTAATGTAAACAAAGATAAGACATATTATTATGCAGTAACTTGTAAAGATTTTGCTGGTAATGTTAGTCAGCCTGGTTTTGCTGGTCCTATTACAAATACAGCTAAGGGTGTTCCAACCGTTTCTGTAACACCACCGGCTAATTTTGTTGCAGATGGAAACTTAAATGAATGGACTGATGCCCAACCAAGTTTCTTAATGAAGCAAGCACTTGGAACAGCAACAGTTGTGCTTAATGTTGATGGTGACCAGGATTGTTCTGCGGAAGTTAAATTAGCAGTTGATCAAAATTACTTTTATGTAATGATGGATGTTACAGATGATTATGTTTACCAACCATCGAATCTAAATCCTTGGGAACAAGATGAGCCAGATTTATATATTGGATTATATAATCGAACCTCTAATCCTACAGCTTATGGTACAGGCGATAAAGCTGATTATCAAATCAGATTTGATAAAACTCAAATTAGATTAGATGCTGTTACAGATTGTGATTCTTTAGTAATGCCTGGTGTTAATTACTATAACGGTGAAAAATTCCCTTCCGGTTATATTATTGAAGCAAGAATACCTCTAACTGATTTAGCAACCAAAAGAAATTCTGGACAAACTTCTACAGATGTTATAAATTGGAAAGTTGGAGATAGAATTCCTTTTGACATCGGTATTAATGATAATGATGATGGATTAGGTAGACAAGGAATCATATTCTATTCGCCTACTAACAAAGATAGAGGTTATTTTAATGTTGCTAGCTGGACTTATACCTGGATAAGTGATGATGTTACCGCTGTTGATGAAAATCCTGCAGTAGTTAACAAATTTGACTTAGCACAAAATTATCCAAATCCGTTTAACCCTTCTACACAAATTCGTTATTCAATTGCAGAAGCCGGATTGGTTAGTG
>DAIRCT010000050.1:0-22195 GCA_036796535.1 Ignavibacteriaceae bacterium | reverse complement strand
AATATAAAAATATTCACTGCCGTGTTGCTGGCAAGGAATGGAATGAAGCGGATGAGTTCCCGCTACATCTAAAGATTACGCAGGGACAAGGAATGAAGCTAATGGCAAAAGCGGATAGAATGGATGATGGTTGATGTATGATGGAAGATGGAAAGTTAAGACGAAAAATAAGCAATCAATTTTTTATACTTGCTGAATAGTGTTTTGTCCCGCCTATTCGGCGGACAGGCAAAACACACAGCCCGCCGGCGGTACACTTTTTCAATGATCAATAAAATTTAATCTATAATAAGATGTTTTCCTTCATCGGGTTCGTAAAAAGCGTTGTGCGATTCGAGGTATTTATAAAGTTCATCATAGCTTTCATTATGAAGGTTTGCACTGAATCTATGTGCTTTGGTAAGCATTTCGACATAAGGGACAGGGTCTTTTTCTCTTGTAAGTTTTTTTAAGGTGAGTAAATAATCTTCACGATAAACTGTTGAAATAACTATTTTACATTGATTTCGATTTACTAATTCAGCATTCATCATAACGCGGGCAATTCTACCATTGCCGTCTTCAAACGGATGGACTTCACTTACTATAAACATCATATAAGCTGCACGTGCAAATGGATCTATTAAAATTTTGTAATAATTAAAGCCGCGAGTAAGTGTACCACGAACCAGTTTAACATCAACAAAATGCGTATCACCGGCTCTATTATTTTTTGCTTTAAATTCACCAGGATGTTTATCAGTACGAGCAGAAAGCAAATTTTTATGTCTTGCTTTCAATATTGACAAAAATTCGTTTTCATCTTTTGGAATATTTTTCATTTCATTTCTATTAGAGACTAAGCGATAAGTTCCAAGAACATCGTGGGAATCGCCACTACGTGCAGGTAATGGTACACCAGTATCAACAATTTCTTTTGCTTCGGATACCTCAAACACAGTGCCTTCTATGTAATTTGAAAAGTAAGCTTCGAAGAAAGCAAAATTCCTAAAAGAGTTTGGAGTTAAATTATTTTCAGGGCGTTCTGGAAATGCTTTGTTATGAAGATAATTAAAAAGTATCTCAAAGATTTCAATTCTATGCCTATCATACGGAAGACCAACTGAACGAGAAAGTGCAAGATCAGACTTTAGTATTTTTGATGGCTTTGTCGTAAATAACGCACCAATGATTTTGTTTAACAATTCATATTCTTTTTGCATACCTAAAATTTTTGATAAATCTCTTGCCTTATCACGTAGACTATTTAATCCTTCTTCGCCTTTTATTCTAAGAATATCATCAAGCTTTTCTTCTATTTGAGGAATGCTTAATGTTTTTGAATCAGGACCAGTCTTTTTTGTTATTTGGAGATTCTCCAGAAATCTACGAGGTTCTGAGGCAACATAAAGCTCCCCTATCATTTTATTGTCTCCGTCAACGGGACCTTTACCTTCCAAAAAATTTATAGTAATACCAGGTAACTTTATTTTTTTTGTATATGTATAAGTAACAAATAATTTATTTGCTGCGGTTGGTTTAAATTCAAAAGCAGAGCGATGACTTAGTACCGCATCAGGATATAGATTTCCTAATATCTCAAGAATGTTTCTTTTGACTATTGCCGAAGATGCCTCTTCAAAATTTGTTGAATAAATCCTTGGAGCTATCTTTCGAATTTTCTTCTCTTGAAGCATTTTAGATATTTTGTAATTCTCTTGTCTATTCGTAGATGAAAATATTAACTCACTCATTGCAAAAATTTTCCATAATAATGATAATTCCACTTCAAAATTGTAATTATTTTCCAGAATAAGCAAGTATATTTGTATTTTTTTCCAGAAAGGAAGAATTTGTAAAATTTTCCAGAATAATTAAGAAATCAGATGGGAATTGTAATTATTTTCTAAGATAAGCATATATTTTAGGATTATTTTCCAAAATAAGGTTAAAATGTTGAAATATTTTCCAGAATAGCATATTTCAAACTAATACTTACTAAAATGAAACCAAATGAACAAAGAATATAATTTCTGTCAAGAAGTGGTTCTTGACAGTCTAGAAAAAAAATGTTATTCATAGTATATATGAACTCTTTTAATTACACGTATACTTCTTTTTAAAATCTTCAAAAGTAAAATAACCAATGTTCTTCATTGGTTTTACCAATGGACTAAACAAAGGAATACTAGACACAAAATATCCCTTAATCTTCCAATTATATTTTTTTTCTAGATTAAATTGCTGTAAAAATAAATCAATATTTTTTATGCCCCATTCTAACCTTAATAAATGGCGCTGCATTTGTGAATTAGATGAAGTAAAAACTTTTGTGATCTCACTATGCATCTCATAAGGTGTCCTTGATAATAATAAATCTTTACATTCAATGAACAATATTTCGTGACGTTTTTTATCAATAACTAAAACATCTATATCACCCATATCATTACCATTTTCAGCTACTATTCTGTTTTTCCCAATTTTTTTGACGTTCACATTTGAAACAAAATACGATTCTTTTTCGAATATTGCCTTAACTTTTTTAACAAAGTTTATGTTACTGAAAGAAGCAAATTCAGTTAAAATCTTTTTAAGTTTTTGATTATTCAGTTTATTTACTAATCGATTATTCCTCAATAAAGTCGTAAAATTATCCACTGCAATTTTTAGATGCCTTAAACCGATTTTGTAATATAATTTACCATCAGATTCCATAATTAATATAGGTCGTCTAACATAGGAGTACAATCTGTTAAATCGCCAAGGGAAAAAATCATAAGGTTCAAACTTTGAATTTGGAACCTCAAAGAAATTTTCACGATCCATAATAGACCATTGAAATAGTATATTGCCTAAAGAGTCAGGTGAAATAGTACCGACATATAATTTCTTAAATTCGTTTTCTTCAATCGTCATTATAGTCGTATTTTTTTCGTTACTATACTTAAAAATCTTTCTTTCAAATTCTATTAAATCGTTTAAGGAATATCCAAATTCTTCTTTGAATTCTTTGTTAAATTCTTGAAATGATTCATCATCTTTTGCATCAGGATTATTTTTTTTAACCTCCCAATATTTTGAAAACTCTGAATTAAATTTATTTATGTTGTAATCTGTTATCTGATTTGAGAATACACTATAAGCCTTGTCATAATCTTTACTCTCAACATATAGCCTATTAGATTTCAGTACACTTAATCTTAGGTCAGTAATATTAAATCGTATTAAGTCACCGATAAATCCCCAATGAATAATTTCATTAGCTAGTGATAATAAGAATTCATAGTCATAGTTGCTTATTTGTTTGATACCACAAATCTCCATTCCGAGAGAATATTCAATTAAAAATCTGCAAGCCGGACTTGACTGGACAATTTTTGAATATGTGCTTTTAAAATCTTCTAACACTGTATCTTTATTAGCAATTTCAATTCTCATTGGAAGTTGTATTTCATGCAGTATTCTTTCATATGTTAGGGATTCATTCTGCTGAATCAGATAGTTAAAAAGTGTTTGTTTATCATATTTTTTTAAATCATTGGTTAGTTTTTCTAAAAAAAATGGCACAACATAATCTTTGATAAATTTATAATAGTCTTCTCTTTTTTCACCTACTATTAGTTTATTTTCAAGAATATATCTTCCCAAATCATCTAGTAACAAATTCGTAATAATCTCATCAAGAACTCTTGGTTTACTAATTTCTAATGGATTTAATTCAGGAACTTTTGAAGTATCATAAACACCCATTTTCTTTTTCTTACCTAAAGGCATATGTTTATTTATGATTTCTTCAACCCTAGTTTCAGATAGTTCTTGTTTTAATTGATCATCATCGAAGAGTTTAGGTACTGTTTTTAATAATGATGAAATAATTTCTCTCTCGCCCGAATTATCAGAAGTTGCCAAAATTCTATTTAGCCCCTTACCAAATAAAAAAGTGATAGTATTTGGAAGTTTTATCGTTAATGAAAATGCATCTCTACTTGTCTGTATTACATTACTACTTAAATTATCCCATTCTACTTCCTCGTCAAATAAAACTTCTATCAATAGATATTCACTAATTTGTTTTCCATCTAAGTGTTTTTCGAGACTCGGCTTTAGCTCGATAATCCAGTAAGCTAAATTATCCAACATCTCAATTACTAGTCTCCTGAAACTATGGTTAGAATAGCTCTCAAGATGTTTGCTATATAACCAAATTGGAATCGAGTAAGATTCAATTAAAAATTCCGAGTTATGTGGATAATAGACTGGAGCATAAAACGGGAAATCCATTTCATGTAATAATATTATATCAACATATGCCTTCTTAAGGGGATTATAAACAGCGTGAATATCTGTGTGGATTTTCATTTCCATCCTTGCAGAACGAGAATGATCATCAGATACAATAGTATAAAATGGCACTCCATCATCCATTAAATAAAATGAGGAATTATATTTCTTAAAGAGACTATACTCAGATAGTTTATCAAATGAAATTAAACGGATTACTTGGGTTGTTTGATTCCTAGCTATGGAAAATTTATAAAGAAATAATTCTTTTCCAGCTTCCAGATAAGAAATACATTCTAAATTTTCTGCTGATAACATTAAACTTTTATACTCAGGAAAACTTGCCTCAAATAAAATTGTTCTTTCATAATTACTTGTTACGAATAAAAAAAATAAATCATTTGGTGCTTTTTCTGTGGAATTAATTAAGTTAATTACCCAATCAAATTTAGGTCTATAGTCAGATAAAGTAACTTTCACTGTAGAATTTCGTTCGTTTTTACGGTCGTCAAAAAGTAGAATAACAAAAGCTAATTTGTCCTCATCAAACTTAAATGTATCAAAAATGAAAGGATCATTATGTGCTTTTGTTGCTTCAATATAAGTCTTTTGATAAAACCCTAATCTAAATAAGCTCTCCCGAGTATTTTCCCATACTGTTGATATATATGATTCATTAAATTTATCTACAAGATTATTTGTATAAATAACATCAAGGATTTTGTTTCTTAATGCGTTGAGGAGGGAACTTGGGTCTGTAACAATATTATAACCATTATGAGTAATTATTGGTGCTGAAATAAGCACACCACTATCAATTTTATAACTCTTAATAATACTCTTATTGAGTTTCGTAAATAACCAACTAAGACTGTTGAAATTAATGTTGAAATCATTTGCAAGAGCTTGAAGTTCAGAATCTTTATAAATATTGCATAACATTAAATTAAAAAGTTCCTTTTCGCTCGGAATAAAGATTTCATTAGAATATTTCACATCGACATTACGATTTATATCAGCTCTTAATGCAATAGCTTCACTCAGATTCAAAATAAAAAGAATACTTGACTCTAATTCCTTTCTTAATTCCTCTGATAAGTTGTGCTCTCCATTTTTGAATAATGCATAAAACGTATTTTTTAATTGATATGTTATATTCGAATAACAACCAGGGAAAACACGATACCCTCCGCCATAGAAAGATAATTCTTCACAAAAAATATTAGTGCTTGGATCTTCTTGCTGTTTGAAAAATGATTCTTTAACTATTCTAGAATTAATTAAACTAAATAGCTTTTTCCTAGTTATTTTGGGACCATTAAAATTTGATAAACTTGAGGCGACATGTAACAAAAGATCTAGTCTAATTGTATTTTCGCCATTCGCTGGCAACAATCTCAATGCTGATAGTTTTATTATTAAATCAATTGTATTATAAGGTAGAAAGGCATTTGTCAAAAATTCTATGGTTTCTTTAGGCTTTATCGGCATCTATTAAAATCCTCTACCCCCCAACCTTCTTAACCAACTTATCAATCTCCTTCATCTCAAAAGAAAGATGTTTTTTAATATCTAGTCGGTATTTTCCTAATCTTGTCGCTGTTAATTCCTTCTTAGGTGGATTTGATACCAAATATTTTTTTGCACTTATATGTGCCTTTATACTTACCTCAACTAAAAGGTTATGGACTTTGTTGGCATTATCATATTTGGGATAGTAAACATCAAGTATTCGCTTATGAATATCCCTTTCCCCATAAAGCCCTCTTGTTTGAAAATCCTTAATCAATGTATTTGTTACTTTTGAATTAAGAATCCCAGCCAAATAATATACTTCTTGCAAATTATTAGTTGCATACCAGTATGTTTTACTTTCAACAATAAATTCAAAATCAATCTCACTCCTTTTTACAATTGTTGCATTAGCATCCTTTGCGGAAGAATTATAAAGTATTAAATACTTTTTATTTAAATCCTGAACAGTTAATCCCTTCTGGAAATCAAGTCTGTCATTACAAGTCATAGATTCAGATTTTGCAGTTCTATTTATTTCCCAAGTATTTTCATTATTCTTAAACCACTTTGCAGCATTAGTATCTCCGTTTTTTAAAAGTTCTTCAGAATTTTTTAATCGTATTGCTTTATATCCTCTATCTGTTTCTATAAGGATAGGTAGTACTACTAATGCTGGATTGTATAGTACAAATGGTAAAATACTTTTTGATAAGGCAGTTCTAAAAATAAATTTACTTTCGATCATTCCACTAAATTTCAGTCCCTTCCACGGCTTCTTTGCATCACCTTGAATTGCTTCAGAGGTTTTTACAGAAATAATTCTATCGTTAAAGTCTGGTGGTTCTTCTTGGTCTAGATCAACAAAATAAAAAGTTCGCGGGACAATCGTAGCTCCTTGTTTGAACTCTTCTTTATATGGATTTATTTTAGTTGAGTTTTCAACTTTTTTTATTGAGAAGGCAGATGATTTTCCAAGTTTAATTTTATACCATCTCACAACATTTTCTTTTATTAACGCTTGTGCATTTTTTAATGTACTATTTTGTTCTCCTAAATTGCCTTCAAAATGTATTCCTTCAAATTCCTCTCTTGGTACAGCTTGTTTTAATTTTGAGTAACTAGTAAAAAATACACAACTAGGTACTCGAAATAATGGTGAAACATCGAATAAGTCCCAAATCTTGTCGATTACAAAACCTCTTGCATAACCATTTCGTGTGTTACTATGGTGATCGGCACTAATAAAACTTCTAGGCAGCACAAAGGCTAACTTTCCATTTTCATTTAAGTAATAACTGTTACAATAAGCAACAAATATCGCTGCTATTTCTAAATGCGGAAAATTTGCTTTCCTTTCAGGCTTAACTTCATATGTTACAGCTAAACGATTCAGTAAGTCTTGATAGTCTTCGTTTTTAATTGAGCTATAAGTAAACCATGGCGGGTTACCTATAATATAATCAAACTTATTTTTTAAGAATCTAGGTTTATAAGAATTTTGAACTATAAACTTCCAGATTCCATTACGGCCTCTTTTTTTAGTTTCATAAAATCCATTGTATATCCTAAAAAAACTGTTAACTATTTCGTCACCAATTTTTTCGTTTTTTAATTTTTTCTTTAATATCACTTCAAAATCAGTTTCACTATTAATCTTTTTATCCTGTGTATTTTCTGCCAAGTCTTCACAAAGTTCCAAACCTTCATCAAATATCGTTAAATCATCTAGAACTTTAGTGTTTATAAAATATTTCTCTTTATCAATATATAATGGTAAATCACTACCAAATAATGTTGTTGCATTTTCATGCGCCAATAAAGTATTAGCTAATATTATATTAAGCTTAACAGGTTTTCTTGCCGATATTACTTTTTTACCTAACGCAAGTAGCAATGTTGTCTTTGCTATTTGAACACTTAACGGGTGAATATCAATTCCGTAAATCTGTTCATTTATTTCTTCAACTTTGACATTAGGATTTAATTCTTTAATTCTATGAATTGCAGCACGTAGAAAAGAACCGCTTCCACAAGCGGGATCAAGTATCTTATCAGTTTTTTTAAATTCAAATTCTTTTACTATTCTTTCACATAACCAATCAGGTGTATAATACTCGCCAAGCGAGTGCCTTGTGTCTAAATCAATTAACTCTTGATAAACACCCTTCAAAACATCTTCATCAACTTTTTCAAAATCAAAAGATGAAATCTCTTGAGCAATCAAACGGAAAACTTTTTTAAGACTCTTAAAGTTTCTATCACTTACAACCCAATGGTAAAAATCATTGTCTACAAAGTTCCTGATATTGTACTTGTGAAATATGTTTCCATCTAAAATTGCTTTCAGCTCATTGTCATCTATGTAGTCATCATTAGAGATAACACTATAAGCAAGCATTTTAGAAAAAACACTTAAGTAAGAGTGAATAAGAAAAATATTTTCTCTTCCGTCAAAAGAACCATAAGCAACACTTAAAAACTTATTCCATTGATCATAGGAAACCTGAACCTCACCATACTTTTTAGCTTCTTGAAACCAATTGCTTAATTCGCGGTAAGATTCAATAAACACATAACTCTGATAACCGAATGCTTCTTCAATTCTTTTTAATGTAGCACGTTGCTTTTCCTCTTTGAAAAGAAAACGGTCGATCCAATAATAAAATTCATCAGCATTTTTTTCAGATAAAATAAATGACGCGCTTTTAACTTCATCTAAAATTAGCTCATCTTCTTTTAGCACATTTAATTTATCAAGACAATCAACAGCAGGGGCAAAAATTTTCCATGTAATAAAATCGGAAGCGATTAAAACAAAATTATAGCCTTCACCAGAATTGAACTGTCCCAACAAATAACCCGCTAACTGTTCTTTAGCGTGTTTTAGCATTACCTTCAAATCATTTTCAAATTCAATAATAATTTTATTGTAGAGTGTGTCTGCACTTCCTTTATGCAGCTTGTCCTTGCGCGGAATATTAAGAACGGTAGTCTCAGCTCCAAGAGTAATCTTATCAATCAATCTTAAAATATCTTTATCATCGCCGTAAAGCCTGTTTAATAAATCCTTAAAAGCCTCCTTCTTGGTGTGCTCTTTATTAGCCTGCTTTACTTTGTGGAAGTATTCTTTGATTAGATTTGATTTATTATCAGACATTTTATTTAATTCATTAGAGTTATTGACAAATTGTCTTATCCACCAACTCAGTACCCTTGAAAAGGAATTAGAAGGGAGTTTCGCAAATCGTATATCTGATTATGAAAAGAACAGCTTTAAAATAAGGAACGGGGAGGAAAGAAAGTAGAATGAACAAAAGAAAAAATGGCTTAGAAAATAATCTGACACAGATAAAAATTCTCATTAAAAAGTAAAATGATTATCTTAATTATTTCATTGCCTCTCCCTTCATCATTTTTTATTATTGTTTATGAAAAAACTATTAATATTTCTTACTGTTTTAATCAGCACATCTTTTTTCAGTTATCGACAGCGATAACATATTCAATTCTACAACCTCCTCAACTTTTAAAATAATGTTTAATTCTCAACGTTCAGTTTTTTAATTGATCAATTTAACTGAATCGTCTTTATTATTGCTATTAATCAATTAAACTTGAACAAATGACTAAATGTTCGTATATTTCTAACAAGTTAAAGCAACATATAACAAACAAAGGTGCACAAAATGAGAAGTAAAATACCTGTAGATGATTTAAGAGATTTAATCATCCTACAATTTGGCTCTCAAGTTAACTTAGCAAAAAAAATTGGGCTTGATGATGCCCGTGTATCAAGAGGAATAAAAAATCAGTCACCAAAGTTTTTGGCTATGCTAAAAAAGGCCGGTATTAAACTTGAAACATTAGAGAGTAATTTAAAGAGAGATACGAACGCAGGATTACACGAAAAGATGACACGGCTGCAGGAAAGAATTATTGTTCTTGAAGATATGTTGAGGCAAAAAGATAATGTAATTGAAAATCAGAATAATCTTATAGAAAAGTTTTCGGGGTTATTAGATAAACAAACAACAAAGAAATAGTTATTTAATTATTTGGGAGATTGGAGGAAGTATGGCAGCGGTAAGAGCAAAAGACAACAAGTTGTTCATTGATTATAGAGTAAACGGGGAAAGAAGAAGGGAATTTCTAAAGCTTGCTGATACTAGGGAGAACAGAAAGATCGCCGAGATAAGAAGGAAAGAAATTGAATTTGAGAATGCTACTGGTTTATTAAGTGAGCGAATTCGAAGATCAAATAAAAAGGGAATGACTTTAAATAAAGGATTAGCTGAATTTTTAGAGGGCAAATCAGAAATAAGACCTTCTACGCATGCTAATTACAGACAAGCGATGGAAAAGTTAATTAAATACACCGGTGATATAAGCATCAACAAAATAACACCAGAATTAGTTAAAGAAGTCCGCGAGAAATTAAAGACCGATAAATACAAACCAAATATTACAAGAAAATCCATAGCAAAGGAAAACCAGAATCAGGAAACAAAAGAAATAAAACTTAAAGTAATTAAAGAAAATACTGCTATCAGTTATTTCCATAAGCTGCGGATAATTTTTAATTACTTTGTGAAGCAAAAGTATATTGAAGTGAATCCGATTCCTTCGCAAAAACTTAAACTCAATAGAATTGTAACAATCCCGGACAAAGATCTGATTGATATATTATCAAAATTAAAATTACAGAATCGTGAACATTATAAAGTAGTGATGTTTCTTTTGCTAACAGGGTTGCGAGTAGGTGAAATAATCGGACTGAGCTTTGAAAAGAATATTGATTTTCGTGAAGAGATCTTGAGAGTCTGGAACTTTAAAAAAGATCGTGAAGATCTTCTTCCTTTGTACCCTGAATTATCAGAGTTTATTCGAAGTGAGTGGAATGTTTATTCAGGCTTATTATTCAATTATAAATCAGCACACTCACTAAAATTTTATGATCGATTTAGGCAAAGAGAAGGTTATGATAAATATTCATTTCATACGTTAAGAAAAACATTCATTACAAAACTTATAAATAGCGGAATGAGTGTATATGATGTGATGACTTTAGCACGTCATAAGAATATTGAAACCACTCTCAGGCATTACTCACTTGCTGACTTGAGAAGGATGGGGAATGAGATCAGTAGTCGTACAAATATGGGCACCATTTTGGGCACTGAATTCAAAAAAGGCTTAAAATTGGTTGAAAACGCATAAAAAAAGGCAAAACCTAACGTTTTGTAATCAGCAGGTCGCGGGTTCGAGTCCCATAGCCAGCTCACTAAAACCCTTAAAACAATTTGTTTTAGGGGTTTTTTATTTTTAGTGTTTAATTTCATTTTTCTTAATTTTTATATAACAATTAAAAAATTCTTATGAAAATTACTCTCTTTATCATCCTATCTTTTCTTTCCATATCACTAACAACATTTTCACAAACAGAAAATCAAACCAAAACATTATTAATTCGTTGTGATGATCTTGGAATGTCTCACTCGGTTAATATGGCATTTAAAGAGTTAATGGAATCTGGATTGAAATTTTCTGCATCGGTCATGTTTCCTTGTGCGTGGTATCAGGAAGCTGTTGATATATTAAAAGAGCATCCCGAAATAACTGTAGGTGTTCATTTAACTTTAAATGCTGAGTGGAAAAATTATAGCTGGGGACCAGTTGCTGGAAGAGATAAAGTTCCATCTCTTGTTGATTCAGACGGATATTTCTTTCCATCACGTGAAAAGTTTTTTGCTAACAATCCAAAAGCAGAGGAAATTGAGATAGAACTAAGAGCACAAATCGAAAGAGCAATAAATTCGGGAATCAAAATTTCTTATCTTGATTATCATATGGGCACCGCCGTTGAAAAACCTGAACATCGTGCAATAGTTGAAAGGTTGGCTAATGAATATGGACTTGCAATATCCAGATACTTTGGTGAGGTTGATGTTGAAAGCATGTACTCTGTTGATATTGATAAAAAGAAAGATTACTTATTTAATCTTTTAGAAAAAATTGAACCAGGTAAAATTAATTTACTTGTCTGCCATATTGGTAAAGATCAACCAGAGCTGCAAGCTATGATTGATATGAACTCTTTTGGTTTGTCTGAAATGAGCAAACATCGCAATGCTGAACTAAATGCACTTATATCTGCAAAGCAGCAAAATATTTTTGAAAAAGATAATATCAAGCTTGTCAACTACACCGATTTAATAAATGAAATTGGTCTATTCAAAATGAAATCTCCTGTTGAAACTGGTTATTGATTTCATCTTTTAGTGGCGTTTTAAATTTAGACTAACTTTATATTTAGCCATATCAGCAATTGATTAAAGCACTTTTATAAATTATATTTGTTGTGCACTAATCACTCTTAGGGGAGTTATATGTGTTCTGAGTTCAATTGTTTCTTTTCTAAAATAGTTTCTCATAAATCTGCTAGCAAGAAAATAGCATCTGCGATGTATTTTCACTTCCAAATATTGTCTAAGACATCACAATCATTAATTAATAAATTTAACTATCGGTGAATTATGAAAACTTTTTTTACCACTCTTTTATTTCTTCTGATTTCATCAATCTCAATTGCTCAAAGCAAGCTTGATTCAGGTTTAGTTGCATTTTTCCCATTTAACGGAAACGCCAATGATGAAAGCGGCAATGGGTTCAATGGAATCATTCACGGTGCAACTCTTGTACAAGATAAGTATGGTAATGCTAATAGTGCTTTTCAGTTTAACGGTGTTTCTGATGATATAACTGTCTCGCACGATCCACTGCTTACCTTAACACAGCAGATAACTCTAACTGCCTGGGTAAAAAGAACCCGATTTGGAATTGATATGATATTTGAAAAAGGAGGTGACTGGACTCTTGGAACCTGTAATTATGGTATGTCACTTCATTACATTAATAATAATATGTTCTATTTCTTTTTTAGCGGCGGCTGGAGAGGTACCAGTGGAGTAAATGACTATGATTGGCATCACTATGCAATAGTCGCTCAACAAGGTCAACAGAATCCTTTACTTTACATTGACGGAGAATTAAAACCAATCGAATTTTCAGAAGGTGCATCAGTAATCAATTTAGCTTCATCTTCTCTGGATTTGCATATAGGTTCTCAATTAGGAACTTATCCATACTACGGTGCAAATATCATTGATGATATCAGAATTTATGAAAGACTTCTGACAGAACAGGAAATTTACATTTTAGCTGGTAATAAGGGATTAGTAGCTTATTTCCCTTTTAACGGAAATGCAAACGATGAAAGTGGAAATGGTAATAATGGAATAAATCATAACGGGATTTTTAGTAAAGACAGGTTTGGGAATGATAATTCTTCTATGCTTTTTTCTGGAAACGATAGTTATGTTGAAGGGACTAATCCTGGAAATAATTTGCCAACAGGAAACTCACCAAGAACAATTACCGCGTGGATCAAAGAATATTCTTTCCATCCCTGGGGTAATAATATTTTCCATTATGGGTTAGATCAAGCAGCACCCACTAATTTTCATCTTTACACAACGGATGTTATCAGATTTGGTAACGGATATGACTTTGGCGTTGTAGCTGGCACCACCCCTATCGTTGATTCTACCTGGCATTTTGTTGCTGGTGTATACGAAGGAGGCAGTGAACACATTGCGAAAGTGTATGTAGATGGTAAACTTGACGGTACTGGCGTGCTCTCAACGGAACCCAATACCATACTTGGCAGCAACTGGAAAATCGGAAGATTTATGACAGGCAGCAACAACTTCAATGGCGAAATTGATGAGGTGAAAATTTATAACTGGGCACTTACTGAAACTGAAATAGAGAAGGAGTATAATCTAACAAGAAAAAGCCTGGTCGCCTATTATCCATTCAACGGCAATGCCAATGATGAAAGCGGAAACGGAAATCACGGAACCATAACCGGGGCACTTGTTACCCCTGCTGCCGATCGATATGGTGAAGAAGGGAAAGTATACAAATTC
Organism: Ignavibacteriaceae bacterium; assembly: GCA_036796535.1. Lineage (GTDB taxonomy): Bacteria > Bacteroidota > Ignavibacteria > Ignavibacteriales > Ignavibacteriaceae > IGN3. The sequence continues at coordinate 8,429 of DAIRCT010000050.1, read as the reverse complement.
TGGTATCCGGATTATGTGAGTGTGCCAACCAATTCCTCGTTTTTTACCGATGAATTTACGGTTTCATATTGGTATAAAGTTGAAGCTTATTGGGGCGATCGCTGCGTTTTGAGTTGCGTGGGCAGAAACGGAGGTTATCAACAGCCATTTTCTGGAACAACCTTCCAGTACCTGTTCGGGTATAATTTCCCAACCAATAGCTGGTTCTGGACTAATTACACCGTTCCAAACACTCCAAATACCTGGCAGCATATAGCAACAACCTATAAAAAGACCGGTGACAATGCATCCATAACGAAACTTTATATCAACGGTGAATTGAAGAGCAGTGACACGTATGGCAATACAATTGCATATCCCGGCAGCGAAATATTTTACATCGGACGAAACCATAGTGATTTAGGCTTAAACGGTGAATTAGATGAAGTAAGGTTCTATAACAAAACCCTTGATGACCAGGAAATTAAAAACTTGTATTTATCAGAAACAAAACCCGTTCTGCAATCTCCGGCAAATCAATCAACTGTTGCCACTCTGACACCTGAAATGATTTGGAGGAGTCCTTTAGAGAATGTTGAATTCAGGTTTCAACTGTCGACCGATTCTCTTTTTAGTTCTATTCTTCATGAAATTGTTACCACCAATATAAAAACGCAATTGCCAGATACATTACTCGCTGAAGGACAAATCTATTATTGGCGTGTGCGAACTACAATAAATGGCGAAACAGGTCCATGGTCAGAAGTTTATAACTTTAACATACTCTTAACTGATGTTAAAAACGAACACCAACTTCCAACAGAATTTGCTTTGATGCAGAATTATCCAAACCCGTTTAATCCAAGCACAACAATTAAATACAATATTCCTTCTTTAGGGAAGGGGCTTTCCGCCGGTGGCGGACTGTCCGTGCAGTTAAAAGTTTATGATATTCTGGGAAATGAAATTGCAACTCTGGTAAACGAACAACAGCCCGCAGGAGTTTACGAAATTAATTTTAACTCTAACAAATTAGCCAGCGGTGTTTATTTATATAAACTGCAGGCAGGAGGTTTTACAGAGACACGCAAAATGATTCTAATGCGTTGATATTTATAGATCATAAAAAAATATTATTAATTTTTTTAGAAAGTTAAAAATGAAAAAGCAACTTAGTAGACACTCGCTTGTTCGATTAATGTTTTTGATCTTTTCAATATCGATTTTCTTAGTTTGCGATTTATTTGCACAACAGCCAACATTCAATTGGCTTGGTACACTTGGCGGTAACTTTAGTCGTGCTTTTGGTGTATCTGCCAATGGTCCGGTTGTTGTCGGAGTTTCCGCCAATGCTAACTATCAGGAAAGAGCATTTAGATGGACGCTCGCAAATGGTATGCAAAACCTTGGCTCCCTTGGTGGTAGTCAAAGTGTTGCAAATGCTGTTTCTGCGGATGGATCAATTATTGTCGGTTATTCAAGAGACGCTAATGAGATCAAACGTGCATTTAAATGGACGGCAGCGACTGGTATGCAAGATCTTGGAGCCGGGGATTGGACTGATGCAGTGGCAATTTCCTCGGATGGTTCAGTCATTGTAGTAAACAATGGAATGGAGGGATTGGCTTATCGATGGACATCTGGCGGAATGGAAAACTTAGGAACACTTGGAGGAAATCAAACAATTGCTTATGATATCTCTGCTGATGGTTCCGTCATCGTTGGATTTTCCTATGTTAGTGCCGGAGACCCATATGCATTTCGTTGGGTTAGTGGTTCAGGCATTCAGCAAATTGGAACTTACTACAGTTTTGCTCGTGGTGTTTCTGCAGATGGAAATACTGTTAGTGGTTCAGAAACAGGTGCGGCAGGTCTTCATCGTGCTTTTCGTTGGACGCTTGGCAGTGGTTTTGAGTATGATATTGCAGGAAATTTTAGTTATGGGCTTGCTGTTTCAAATGATGGAAGTATTATTGTCGGAGACGGTGGTGATGGCGCCTTCCGATTATCAAATGCCGGAGGATTAGAATACCTGCATCAAGTATATTCAAATCTTATCAATCCTGGCTCTGAATTAATTGATGCTGTAGATATATCTCCAAATGGACTTTATATCGTTGGCAACGGAACAAATTCATTAACAGGACTTGGTGAAGGATATTTATTAGCAGTAAATGGAATTACTTCTGTAAATGAATCAGATAATAATCCGAAAGATTTTTCATTATCTCAGAATTACCCAAATCCATTTAACCCAAGTACAAAAATAAGTTGGCAGTCGCCAGTAGGCAGTTGGCAAACTTTAAAAGTTTTCGATGTTCTTGGTAATGAAGTAGCTACTCTTGTTGATGAATATAGAAATGCTGGAAGTTATGAAGTTGAATTTTCCACCCTAGGCGGATCAGCCTCAGGCAGAAATGTAGCGCACGAATCCCTTCGTGCGAGTGGAGTTTATTTCTACCAATTAAAAGCCGGTTCATTTATCCAAACAAAAAAGATGATTATGTTGAAGTGACCTTGATCTTCTAATGTTTAAATTAAAATCTGGCTCAGGAAACTGAGCCATTTTTTATTTTAATCATAAATATTTATTTAAATTGCCCACTGCAAATTCATCCTTATTGATAAATTTATTTTCAGGAGTTTCAATGGAATTCTTTGAATCAATTCTTACTCAGATAAGTAATCTTTTATGGGGTTATCCTCTTATCATTCTTCTATTTGGTACACACATTTATTTAACTATAAGATTAAGATTTATTCAAAGGTTTATCGGCAAGGCAATAAAAATTTCCTTAGGTAGAAATAAAGAAGGGAGTGGTGATATAAGTCAGTTTGGTGCTTTAACCACGGCACTTGCTGCAACAATCGGAACAGGAAATATTGTTGGTGTTTCAACTGCTGTTGCTGCCGGCGGTCCCGGTGCTGTTCTTTGGATGTGGCTTACAGGAGTTTTTGGTATTGCTACAAAATACAGCGAAGCGCTGCTTTCAGTAAAATATCGTGTTACTATGAAAGATGGTTCAATGGCGGGCGGACCAATGTATGTGCTTGAGCGCGGATTAAATATGAAATGGCTTGCGGTATTGTTTGCCGCTTTTACTTCTGTAACTGCATTTGGAATTGGTAATATGGTTCAGGCAAATTCAATATCAACATTAGTTAATGAAACATTTCAAATTCCCACCTGGATAACAGGCGCAATACTAACAATCCTTACAGCCGTTGTAATATTAGGTGGAATAAAATCCATTGCTAATGTTTGTGAAAGACTGGTTCCATTTATGGCAATAACTTATTTCCTTGGTTGTTTGATAATCTTGATAATAAACTATGCAACTGTGCCTGCAACATTTAGTTTGATTTTTCATAGTGCATTTTCTGGGCGGGCAGCTATCGGTGGATTTTTAGGTGCTGGCGCTAAAGAGGCAATTCGATTTGGTATTGCTCGCGGACTCTTTTCAAATGAATCAGGTTTGGGAAGCGCGCCAATAGTTGCGGCAGCGGCACAAACAAAAAATCCAATCAGGCAAGCGCTTGTTTCTTCAACCGGAACGTTTTGGGATACTGTTGTAGTTTGTGCGATGACTGGTTTAGTAGTGGTTAATTCAAATGATTGGACAAAAGGATACACAGGGGCAACGCTTACCAAAAACGCATTTAGTGATATTCATATTATTGGTCCAATAATTTTAACGCTTGGGTTATTAACCTTTGTTTTCTCAACAATTCTCGGCTGGTCCTATTATGGTGAAAAAGCAGCAGAATATCTTTTCGGTACAAAAATTATTAAGCCATATCGTTATGCGTGGGTTTTATTCGTGATGATCGGTTCAATGCTTTCTTTAAATATGGTTTGGACTTTCGCAGATATTACCAATGCTTTAATGGCTTTACCAAATTTAGTATCGTTACTTTTATTAAGCGGAATTATAGTAAGCGAAACTAAAAAATATCTATGGGATGGAAATCTTGATGAATTTGGAGATTAGTTATTGCATAAATTTTTTTTGTCTATTTAATATTCTTGCCGAAAAATTTAAGAACTGAATAAAACTTTTAGAAATTATTTCAATTCTTCCTCAAAAATTTCTCTTTAAGTTTTTCTGAAGCCACTCATACTAACTTAATATCCAGGTCTCCTTTTAAAAGTTAATTTCGCAGTGGGATTCATAAACAACTAATTTTAATTAAGGAGCGAGCCATGAAAAAAATAATTGCTGTGCTTTTAGCACTGATTGTTGTTCCGGTTATGTCTTTAAATGCCGAGGAATTACCAAAAGAAAAAAAAGTTGCTGCAGTTGATAATCTTACAGTTGGAATTACCTCCGATAATAGCGGTCTTAGGACCAGTTCAGCAAATATTTTGTCTAACCTGATTACAGATGCCTATCTTGAAGATTCTGATGCAAGAAAAGCAATGATTCCACTTTTAGAAATGCTTGATAAAGGCAAGACTGATTGTGAAAGAATTGCAGCCGCAGTTGCGTTATACAAACTCGGCAATAGCATCGGAATTTATCGCTTACGCGGTGTTGCACTATTTGATGATAATGAAAAAGTAAGTAAGGTTTGCAAAAATTTGTATTATACTTTTCATAAATTAAATGGTACTGAATACTTAATTGATATTTAATTTATTTGGATTATAAAATGATAACCGAATTTTAACGACAAGCCAAAGCAAAATAAAAATTGGCTTGCCGTTTTTTATAGTATTCTTTTTTATCACATAAACTAAACATACCATTTCTTAAGCTTAATCATCATACCAAATCTTAGATTAACTAAATTATTATTTCAATTCATTTACTAAACATTTCTTAAATCATACTTAGTTCTACTGTTAATTGCATTTTAACTTTTATATTTTTACTTAAAGATTTCAAACTTAAAATCGGAGTTTAAAATGAAGTACAGGAAACTTGGGAATTCAGATATTGCAGTTTCAGAAATAAGTCTTGGCTGCTGGACAATGGGCGGACTGAATTGGGTAAACGGTGTACCTAATGGCTGGGCAAATGTTGATGAAAATGAAATTAAGAAAGCCGTTGATTATGCGATTGATCATGGAGTAAATCATTTTGACAACGCTGATGTTTATGGAAACGGTAGAGCAGAAAGGATGCTTTCCCGAATTCTTGGAAACAGATCTAAAAAATTAATTATTGCTACAAAAATTGGATGGTTTCCCGGAACCGCAGAACACGCCTATGAGCCCGCACATATCCGTCATCAATGCGAACAATCCTTAATCAATCTTAAAAGAGATTATATTGATATTTATTATTTCCATCACGGAGATTTTGGTGAGAATGATAAATATCTTGATGATGCTATCGAAGTTATGTATAAACTTCGTGATGAGGGAAAGATTAGATTGATTGGACAATCAGCATACAGACATGAAGATTTTGTAAAGTTAATTCCAAAAGTAAAACCGGATGTTATTCAAAGTTTTGCCAGTGCAATTGATGACAGATTTTTACAGGATGGTTCTCCAACCCGTCAGCTTTTAGATAAATACAAAATTTCATTTGTTGCATTTGGTCCACTGGCACAAGGTTTACTGCTTGGTAAATATCATCCGGGCAACCCTCCGCAATTTGAAGCCGGTGATCATCGCGCCAATGCTGATAGATTTAAGCCGGAAAATCTTGCAAAGCTTGAACCGAAAATTGAAATGCTGAAAAATAAATTTGGTCCTTCAAATCAGGAACTATCAAGGGCTGCCTTGCAGTATCTTTTATATTATAAACAGGTTGGCGCTGTTATTCCGGGCTTCCGTAATCTTGACCAAGTTAAATCTAATTTAAGCGGAATGGATAATCCATTAACTGAAGAAGAATTTAAATTTATTAAAAGCATTTTTTCCGAATAGAAAAATCTTTTAGAGTAAAAAAACAATGAGAAGAAATATCTTTTATCTGATAATATTCTTATCAGTTCTAAATTTTGCAAAGCTCTTTGCACAAAACTCCGAATCAAATATTAACATCATACCTCAACCGACCAATGTTATTGTAGGTGATGGATATTTTGAAATTAATAATTCAACTAAAATTATTTGTGATAAAAAAAATCAAGATGTAGCAAATTATTTAAGAAGCATCCTTCAGCCTTCCACAGGATACAATTTACCAGTAGTTGAATTAAATAATAAAAACGTTTCTGATGCTATTATATTAATGCAGGAAGATGTGAATTCTGATTTAGGTAACGAAGGGTATCAGTTGACTGTTTCGGGAAAAAATATTTTGATTAAAGCAAATGCAGATAATGGTCTGTTTTATGGTGTGCAAACCTTAAGACAATTATTGCCTGCGCAAATTGAGAGCAGTACCAGGGTCGAAAATATTGCATGGAAAGTTCCTTTAGTTGAAATTAATGATAAACCTAAATTCGTTTGGCGCGGACTTAATCTTGATTGCTGTCGGCATTTTATGAGCAAAGATTTTATCAAGCGATATATCGATTTGCTTGCATATCATAAATTTAACATTCTGCATTGGCATTTAACGGAAGATCAGGGATGGCGTTTGGAAATTAAAAAATATCCGGAGCTTACAAGCAAAGGTGCATTCAGAATTTATGATGATGGATCAACATACGGCGGATTTTATACTCAGGAAGATGTAAAAGAAATTATTAATTATGCTGCAAGCAGATTTATTACTGTTGTTCCGGAAATTGAAATGCCCGGGCATTCTACTGCCGCTGTTGCTACATATCCAGATCTTTCTTGCACCGGCGGACCATTTGAAGTAGGAACTCTTTGGGGCATTTATAAAGATATTTACTGTGCGGGCAACGATGAAACATTTAAATTTCTTGAAGATGTTCTATCAGAAGTAATTGAACTATTCCCTTCAAAATATATTCACATCGGTGGAGATGAAGCACCTAAAGACAGATGGAAAAATTGTCCCAAATGTCAGCAAAGAATTAAGAACGAAGGATTATCTGATGAACACGAATTACAAAGTTATTTTGTAAAGCGAATTGAAAAATTTATTAATTCAAAAGGGAAAAAAATAATAGGTTGGGATGAAATTCTTGAAGGTGGTTTGGCACCTGAAGCAACTGTACAATCCTGGCGTGGAGTTAAGGGTGCTATCGAAGCAGCTAAGCAAGGGCATGATGTAATTGTTTCGCCAACCAGTAATTGTTATTTCGATTATCCTGTTGATGTTACCGATTTACAAAAAGTTTATTCATTTGATCCTATTCCTGCTGAACTTACTGAACAGGAGAAAAAACATGTTCTTGGAAGTGAAGGTAATATGTGGAGTGAATATGCACCGCAAGAATTGATTGATGACAGATTGTTCCCGAGAATGCTGGCATTATCAGAAGTTGTGTGGACTTATCCAAAAGAAAGAAACTATGAAGAATTTTTACAGCGAGTTCAAAAGCATTATAATAGATTGGATTTGCTTGGAGTTAATTATGGTTTGGAAACAAAACCTTTTGACATTACAAAAAACTTTAACAAAGAAAAAAATGTTTTTGAATTGAATGTTAATCAACTACAAAATGATCTGAATTTTCATCTGGCAAGCAATTCAGCAGGGAATTATAATTTATTATCGGACAAGGATAATCATATTACAGTTTCAAATTCAGATGAATTAAAGTTTTCATTTTCCAGAAACAATAAAAATGTTGGTAAAATATTTAGATATGGTTTTACTTTTAATAAAGCAACAAGAAAAAATGTGACAATCACAAATCCATATAACGAAAGATATTCTGCAGGTGGCGTGCAAGCTTTAACAGATGGTGTGCGCGGATCAGATAGTTTCCGTGGCGGGGATAATTCCTGGCAAGGTTATCTCGGTGATAATTTTGAAGCAATTGTTGATTTAGAATCACTGCAGGATATAAATAAAATTGCCTGCGGATTTTTTCAGGCTTCTTCTTCTGCTGTTGTTTTTCCTGAGTATGTAGAAATTTTTATATCTGGTGATGGAATTAATTTTATAAGTGTTGGAAAGGTTGAAAATATTTTTTCTCTCAGAAATCCTGACTGGATGCAAAAAGATTTTTCTTTGGATGTTCAGAACATAAAAGGAAGGTATATAAAAATCTTTGCCAAAAATCCGGAGACACTTCCAACATGGCATCCTGTATTCGGCGGTAAAACCTGGCTAATGGTTGATGAAATTATTGTAGAGTAAAAATATTTAGTTCTTGATATACATTGACGCAAGTAAAATTTATTTATTACCCGGTGCGAAATGTCATTTCGACCGACCTGCTCGCTGACGCAGTCAAAGCGGGAGGGAGAAATCTTTTATGCTATATTTTTGCAGATTTCTCAGTTGAGGACTCCTTCGAAATGACTTTTACTGCTCTTGCAGCAACTTCTAAAAGCTATGCGACATAATTAATATTCTTAAATATAAACTATGAAAACTGCAATTGTAATTGGTGCAACGGGATTAGTT
>DAIRCT010000049.1:0-22307 GCA_036796535.1 Ignavibacteriaceae bacterium | reverse complement strand
AAACAAAAAAGCCCCGAAAAGTTCGGGGCTGTGAAAATAATATTTTTAATTTATTGTGCAGAGCACTTGTATGAGTAATTAGGCACGAAAGGATTCGTGCCCCACACCACAATTATAACTTACAATAAAGATTCTTTTAATCTTCTTGCAACGGCAACAAAGAAACCAAGCACCATTACAATTACACCAATCCAAACAAGACTAATATATGGTTTGATGCTTGCAGTAACTGATAAAACTTCCTGTTTTGGTTTTTGTACAACGGGCTGTTGTGTTTCATTGGGCGATGCAACTGTTACTTCAATCATTTGTGCGGTTAAATTTAAAAGCTGAATCTTTAACCCTGAATTTTTAGAAGTGTAATCTGTAAACTGAACTTGTCCGCCGATACTTTTTCTTAAAAGTTCAAACTCTTCAACTTTACCATTTGCTTCAAGAGTTAACACGGCACCCATTTGAAAATCTTTTCCTGCCTGCATATCTGCCATCGTTTCGGCTGAAACATCAAATTTATCAAAGGATAATTTTACTCCTTTTACATCTACTTCTTTTCCTTTTTCAAGTTTAACCGTTTCACCATTTGAATTGGATTGCTGATCTGTTCCTTCATCATATCCAAGCGGAGCAACGTAAATATCTTTACTTAGTAAATTTAAAATTGCAGGTTCACGCATTAAGCTGTTGTTATATTCAGCAATGTACATAATAGGTGCAACAGAATAAGTTTTATCTCCCTTTTTCATATTTATGTTAAAAGCAAACTTTGTATTGTTCTCGATAGGAGTATATCCTGTGAACGTCATCTCATATCCAAAAGCATTGGTAGGTTTATTTTTTATAAGATCAACATTAACCTCTTTGCTATAACCAGCAGAGCCGATGATACCCAGAATAAACAAAGCAATTCCAATATGCGCTACATAAGAACCAAGATTTTTAAGATTACCTTTAACAATTTTAAAAGCTATTCCAACATTTACAACCAATGCAAATGCTGCTGAAAAGGTTAAGAGAATCATCATTAGTTCGCGAACTCCGCCAAAAACAACTACCAGAACTGTAAGCACAATGCTAACAGCAATGGATAAAGCTGATTCTTTTAGTAAATCTTTTGTGTTTGTGCTTTTCCACTTTATTAACAAGCTAAGTCCGTTTAACAATCCAATAATAATTGCAATTGGAACATGCATTTCATTATAAAAAACAGTATCAACTGATTGCCCAAACAGTGGAGCAGATGTACCAACTAAAACTATGATAGCAGATGCAACTAAAACGATTGAAGCAGTGAAAAGTGAAAGCTCTCTTGAAAGCACACTTTCTTCATAAAGAGTTTTATCTTCAAGACTTTTCCATCTGTAAGCAATGGCTCCAAATCCAATCAGAATAAAAGTACCGATGAAAACTACAAGGAATAAATAAACCAGCATTCCCGGATCAACAAATGAATGAACTGATGCATCACCAAGAACACCGCTTCTTGTAAGGAAGGTACTGTACAGAACCAAAACATAAGTTAAAATACTAAGTATTAAATTAGTCTTGGCATATCTTCCAACACCTTCAGTGGTCTTTAGACTTCTTTTCTGAACAAGCATAGTGTGGATTGATGCAACACCAATTAACCAGGGAATTAAACTTGAGTTTTCAACTGGATCCCAAGCCCAATAACCGCCCCAGCCAAGCATTTCATAAGCCCAGTAGCCGCCCATCATAATTCCTAAACCAAGTATTCCAGTTCCTGCCAGTACCCACGGCAATGATTGTTTTACCCAATCTCTGTATTCGTTTTTCATCAATGCAGCCATAGCAAAGGAAAAAGGAACAGTTGCCATTGCAAATCCAGTAAACAACATCGGCGGATGAATCTGCATCCAGTAATTAAGCAACTGTGGATTTAATCCTTTACCATCAATAATAAAATTATTTACACTAACTCCTGCTTGTGTTAACATTGCATGAAGATCAGGACTCATTTGAATAAATGTAGTATTTGATTGCTGATCAGTGAAAACAAAGTTTTGTAAAAATGGTAAATTAAAATATTGTGGATTGATATTTTTAATTTCAATAAAAGATGGCATCATCCAGATATATTCAAATGGATTTTTAAACCAGGGAGAAACCATTATTAAGAGAAATGTAGTAGCTAAAGCAAAAACTGCCATCACTCTCGGTTCAAGATCACCCCTTTTTGATGAGTATGATTGAAGAATAATTCCAATAATTGATGTGAGCAGAAGCCACAACATAAAACTTCCTTCCTGCCCGCCCCAGAAAGATGAGAACAATAATCCTGTTGACAGAGAATTGTTGCTGTAACTAAAAATATAATGATATTGATACTGGTGAGTTAAAATTGCATACCATAAAAATGTAGAGGCAGCAATTACAAAAATTGCCATTCCGTGATAACTATACCTGGCAATATTTAATGTGTTCTTATATCCCTTGAATGAAAGGTAATACATTACCATTGCTATAAGACTGAGAACCAATGCCACACTTAAAAAAATACTTCCAACCATATAACCTCGCTAAACGCTTGATGGCTAACTTGACGAATACAAGAACTATTTGCCATCAAACTATTTTTTATTTTTTGAATTAATTTTATCTGCTTTGCGTCCTGCTCAAAACGCTCTGCTTTTACATAGAAGTTGATTGAACATTTTTTTGTTCATACTTGCTGGGACATTTTGTAAGAATATCTTTTGCATGAAAATATCCATTTTGATACGAGCCCGTAACAACAACGCTGGTTGCTGTTTCAAAATTATTTGGCATCACTCCATTATAAATCACTTTCATTTCATCGCCTTTTTCATCTTTCATAAAAAAAGAAAAGGTGTTTTGTTCACGATTCATTTCATAGTTTTTTTCTTTAACCCAGCTGCCTGTTGCTTTAACAATTTTATCGGTGCCTTTTATATTTGCAAAATTGCTTTCGTATTTGATGTTACTTTGTGTAAACAAGTAAGCCATTATACCTAAAAACAGCACAATTATAAATCCGCCAAAGATGTATTTATTTTTCATTTTTGTCTCCTAATATTTCTTTCTCTATTTTTTTTATTTTTTTATCAAGACTAAGCATATAGAAAAATATTCCTGCCCAAACAATCAGGACAATAATCATAACTATATAGATAGCATTTTGTGATAGAAATTGTTCCAAAGTTAACCTCTGATTAATTGTTTATCTAATTTTTCTTTTAATAAAATCGATTTATATCCTACCTGCCACATCCAAAAATAAAGGATAGTGAATCCAATTAATGATAAGAAGAAAATCAAAAGCATATTACCATTCATTTTAAAGTTTACAACCGGACCAGCATTTGTATCATCAGCAGAACCGGGATGAAGTCCTGTCATAATTCTTGGCATTATAAAAATAAAAAATGGCACAGTTACAAATGCAATCATAGAATAAACCGCAGAAAGTGTGGCGCGTTTTTCTTCAGATTCGATTGAAGAGCGTAATGCAAACCAAGCACCGTAAATTAAAAGTAAAGCAAAAATACTGGTCTGTCTTGGATCCCAGCTCCAGAAAGAACCCCACGCGAATTTTGCCCAAACAGCTCCTGTTATGGTAGCAAGAATGCAAAAAATCATACCAAGTTGTGCGGCAGCATATGATTTTACATCATCATCAAGATTCTTTTTACGTAAATATTTGAAGCTGTAAATTGTTGACATAAAAAATGCAACGACTGTAAGCCAGGCAGTTGGCACGTGAAAGAAAATTATTTTTGCGTTTTCTTCGAGTCCGGGGATAAAGGGAAACTCATACCATCTTGTTGGATTCTCAACAATGGGAAATGCAATTCCAGCCACCGAGACGAACGCAAGCAACAGAAATAAAAATATTTTCCAGATCATAAATTATTTAAGGATTAGTTGTTGAAAAAATGCTATTCTTTCCAAATAAAATCAAACAACATATAAGAAACAGTTATCATAATTATATCGTAACTCACAACAATTGCTAATTCAAACTTAGCTCTTTCAAAGGATATGCCATCAAAGGCAAACAATGTTAATTGAACTGATGTTAAAATCAAAGGCAATAAAATGGGGAATGAAAGTACCGGATATAGAGTTCCTTTTGCTCCGGCTTTTGCAATTATCGCAGCAATTATTGTTGATGAAACAGCCAAACCAATATTGCCAAAGACAAATGATGTTAAGAACAATGCAAAATTTTTAATTACAAAGGCATCAAACATTGCTGAGTATAGGATTGCAATGATTGTGTTCATAACAAAAACTAAAATTATATTGAAAATTAGTTTTCCGCTAAATACAGTTGAAGGTGCAGCAATTAGTTGAAGAGTTAATGCAGTACCGCGCTCTTCTTCAGAAACAAAAGCTCGGGATAATCCAGACATTGCAGTAAAGAAAATAACAACCCAAAATAAACCACCTGTTAAACTTTGACTTATTTTTTCATTACCTACCGAAAACAATATTACGCTAATTGCAACGATGATAAACATTGCAAGTGCATTGATTGCATAACGCGTTCGTAATTCGGATTTTAAATCTTTTAAAAATAAGCTGTAAGATTTTGTGTTCATTTAATTTTGTTGTTTTTATCCACGAGCTAAAGCTCGTGGCAATTATAATCTTATATTTTTATTCAATAGCCACGACCTTTAGGTCGTGGAGTGATAATAATTTATATAGTGGCTTTAGCCGAAATTGTATTTTTTCAAGAACAAGTTAAACTCTTCTTCAAAAGATTTATTTCGATGATGTTCTTCCTGATTCTTAATGTAATCAAATACCTTATCTACAACTGATTCACTAACTGAAACCGCAATGTATTCATCTTGCCACTCAAATTTGCCATTAACTAATTTATTCTTATTTACCCAATTAGAAGATTCACCTTTAATCATCATTACAACTTTACTTATTGATTGTTCTCTACCAAGTGAAATTAACAAATGTACATGATCATTAACACAATTAATTGTTTTTATAAATATTCCTTTAAGTTTTGCGTTTTCAATTATGTGTTCAAGAAGTACCTTTTTTAATTCTTTGGTTATAATCTTTTCACGATTCTTAGTTGACCAAATTATATGTATCCAAATTTTAGTAAATGGCATAAATATTTTGGCTAAAGCCAATCTCCTTTATTTCTTTTATCCACGAGCTAAAGCTCGTGGCAATTATTATTTTTTTACTGAATGGTAAATATCATATCATTTTTTTTCACAATTTTTAAGCACGTTGTAATTATAATCTTATATTTTTTTTCAATAGCCACGACCTTTAGGTCGTGGAGTGCTAATAATATATATAATGGCTTTAGCCAAAATTTAATTTTTAAACTTCTCCAAATAAATTATATCGCTGCAAAATTCGAGATCATTTTTTTCATTGGATGCAATTAACACAATATTTTTTTGTCCTTCTTCTTTAATTAATTCGTAAACGGATTTTTTTCCCTCATCATCCAAATTTGAGGTTGGCTCATCAAGAATTATTAAGTACGGCGAATGCATTAATGCAAATATAAACTTTACTCTTTGCATCATTCCCGACGAATAAGTTTTTAGTATATCATCTTTTCTTTTTTTAAGTAAAAATTTTTCCAATAAATAATCTACACGCTCTTGATTGAACTTAATCCCTCTAATTTCAGAAAAAAGTTTTAGGTTTTCATAAGTAGAAAATTCTTCATACAAAACGAGATATGGAGAAGCAAATCCTATGTGGTTGTGAAGCTCTTCCTCGATAACCAATTTATCATCCAACTTATGAAATATTTTTCCTTTGGATGCGCCAATTATTCCGGCAATCATTTTAACTAAGGTAGATTTACCGGATCCGTTTGGACCTGATATTCCATAAACTCCGGCTTTATCAAATTTAAATTGTAAATCATTAAAGATAAGTCTTCTTCCAAAAGATTTATTAAGATTTACAGCTTCAACAGAATAGTTAGTCATTAAAAATCACCAACTTCCCTTTTTTAATATCCGAATCAATCTTAATAAAAAACATATAAACATCGGATGCTAAATGTTTTTTATCATTGTCCAGCCCATTCCACGTAAATTCAAAATATCTTTTAGAGTTTTTAACATAGGAACGTTCAGGAGTAACTTTAGCAGAATAAACTAAGTTCATTCCGATTGAATAAACATTAAAATCCATTTCATTTCTGCTGCTTGTATTTGATTCAAATGTAATTGTAATTCCACTTCCGTTATCCATAGAATATCTAAATGGTGATGGATAAGAAAATATTTCTTTATCCACGTTTGGAACTGTAAAATTAGAATCCCCATAAACAATAATATTATTAAGTATCCCTGTATTGTTCCAGAAGTTTTGATTATCACGACTGAATGTAACCGAGTAATTATTATTCAGCACTTTAATTCCAGAAACAATATCGTTGTAAATAGTGTAAGTAAAATCTATAATCTGACTTGGATTTGAGACAGATTTTTGAACATCAGAATTTGATATGATTGAGAAAAATGTTCCATCACCTGATGGAAGATTTATTTTAAGAAAATAATTTGCTGTTGGGTTAACAGTCATATCATATCTTTGTGATGAGCCGCTAAAATTAACGGTTGTCGTTGGATCAATTAGAGGATAATTCGAAGCTTCTTCAAAATATCTGCCCGGATAAATATTTCTTGAATTTGTATAGTACGTCCAGATACCAAAAGTATTAAGCTCAACTCCAAAATCAGAACCATTTTCAATAATGCTCTGGCTAATACAGTTTAATGCGGACAGCGTTGGCATCAATTCCCATTGTCTTTTTAAAATGCCAAAACCAAAAACATCTTTTAAATAAATATTCCAGATTGCAAGGTTGTAACCATTTTGCAACGGAAACGCTTTTTCTGTATTACGGAAATAATCCAACATATAAGCATAATAATCGTTCACTGAATCGAACACAAATTCTTCCATCGAAGTAGAAGTTAATTCATAGAAAAAAAGGTCTGATGATCTGATAGAAGAACCACTACTTTGGGGTGCATAATTACCCATCTGAATTGCATGATGAAACTCATGTGCAGCGGTTACTCTTGCTGCATTTATTCCTGTTGTATAAAATCCAATAAAATCATTATCAATTTCAATATAACTTGTCCAGCGGGAAAGCCCGACATTATTTTCGCTGGTTGTTTGCCCATACATATTGCCAAGGTTCCTAACATAAACATCATACCTGCCATCACCACCATCAGAACCATCAGACGGTGGAGGAGGATAACCGAGATAATTAACTTCAAATTTATATGATGAATCGAGTGCCTGTGCAAGTAAATTTACATCATAGCCAATGGCATCAGTTCCTGTATCGGCATAATGAATAAGAAAAAATCCGCCTGGAGTAGCTAACGTTTTGGGAAGTAAAGGTCTTTGTAAAATTTTGGAAAGAACAGTCTGTTGCTCTACAGAAAAAGATGATAAATTATTTTTTATTTCTTCAACCAAACCCATTCCACATTTTCTATAAGATGGATCAGATTCAATTTGTACCTGCATTTTATTTGAAGGGTTAATGCCTCTTAGATATGTATAAAGATCATACAAAGAGTCTAATTGCGCACGATTAAACTGCTGGGCATTAATCTGGACAGCAGATATAAATAAAATCAGAATAAATGTTTTTATCATTTGGGTAATTGCTTAATACTTATGAAGTTATTATTAATATAAATAATATGATTATTTCTTTGATCCAGATTGGTTACTATAAAATTTGAAATATCAATATCATCAAAAACTTTTTCAATAATTAGTTGGTTTTTAGCTTTTAGAGGAAAAATTCTATAAAGAGTTTTACCTGTTTTGTCATTAACAAAGATCGAATTAGTTTTATCAAAAAATAATTGATTTTTATCAGTTATCCTAAAATCGTATATACTACTTTTATACGGATAAATTGTAAAATTATCTTTTGCATTAAGTAATGATATTTTACCTTCGCCTGAAATCATACTTAAGAAAGGAATATCGTAGTAATTACCTGAGTTGTTTGATTCAGAAACAATTGAGAAGTCTCCGTATTTAATTTTACTCATTTGCTTAATTTCATAATTGCTTGCTTTTAAATCAGCAAGATTAAACTCGATAAAACCTTTGCTCAAACTCCAAAAACCAATTAACATTTCTTTTGCTGAAACTATTACCGGACTATACCAATTGTAACTTATTTTTTTATAAATTTTATTACTATATCTTAAAGAAGTTTTAGTGTATATCTCAAAATTAAGACTTCTATCTTTAGAAAATAAAATAAAAATTTCTGCATTACCCGAGGCATCAGGCAAAATCATCAGATCTTCGATAGGTCCATCAGCATAAAAATAATCACGCTTAAAAGAAAACTTCTCAAAATCAACTTCAACAGATTCAATAATTCGTTTACTTAATGAATAGCAGTAAAATGTTTTTACAAATTTAGAATTTCTAAATTCAATTATTTTTTTATGATTTTCATTTAGAGGAATGGAAAATAATTTTTCCGGGAATCCAGTTGCATCTCTCACTATAAATTTAACAGACTGATCATAATCATCAATAAACAAGAGATCATTTATACCATTATCCGAAAAATCAAATTTAGAGATTACCTCCGGTTTAACTCCCATCACAAGTGTTTGATCATCAGATAAGGAAGTAATTTTTGATAAGATATTTATACTGCCTGATTTATTTATATACGCAGACCCATATACAAACTTGCTGAAGAATGGAATAATTTCAACTGTGCCTTTACTTTCTGTATGGATCATCTCTTTGTAAAATGAATAAAAATCTTTTGCAAAAATTGTAAAGATTTTACCTTCCGAAACACTTAGGCAATTAAAATCAAAGTAACCATCTCTGTTAAAATCACCGATTACAAAATCATTAACCGGGAATAATGTTTTTATGGAAATAACTTGTTGGTAAGAGTGCGTTGCATCTCCGAAATAAATTTTAATTGATGACATTGTGCTGATAATTATATCCGGATATGAATCATAGTTTATATCAAATACTTTTAACGCTAAAACATTTTCATCTAAAAAAATCTCTCTTAACTCCGTAAACTCGGCACGCGTATTATTATAAAGGAAATGAATCGAGTTATCTATCGAGTTTAAAGCAACAATATCTTTTACGCCATCATTATTTAAATCAACAAATTGTGCATTAAGAAAAGTTTGGTTTGACAAAATTTTATTTTCTTCTAACCTGCCGCCATTTTGATTGATCAAAGATAATCCATCAAATGAATTACCGGATAACAGAAACTCCTGATTCCCATCATTATCAACATCAGCAACGCTTAAATGCTCCGGATAAGAGTTAAATTTAATAGATCTAACTAATTCCGGATTGCCTTGAGTTGAAAATTTATAAATACCAAAACTCCTGCTTTTGCGTGAAGTAAATGCATAACCCTCAATCATATTGTTTGATGCAATAATTGGTTCGATTCTGGATGGCTGCTGTGGGAAGGATATTTCTTTTATCAGCACAAAGTTCAATCCCGCTTTACCGCGATAGAGTTTTGATTTACTGCCAAGTGGATTATAAATTAACAAATCAGAATATTCATCCTGATCATAATTAAAACTAAAAATTTTTGTATAACCGGAATCAACATCAAATGAATTTAGTTTACAAAATCCTTTAAATGGAATTTGGGGAATTATAAAATCTGAAAGGAGAATTATAAGTAAAAGTATTTTACTTAATTCTGTTTTTAAGCCGGTTCTCTCTTCGTGTGAGAGCTTCATCATATCTTCTTTTTTCGTCGTCAGTTTCTGGAATTGCCTCAATCGCCCGTATAGGTTTTCCATTATTATCAACACTAACATAAGTAAGGTAAGCAGTGTTTGTGTGAATTTTTGTTCCTTCTCTAAAATTTTGTGCAAATACTTTTACGCCAACTTCCATTGATGTTTTGAACACTCTGTTTATAGATGCAATTAAAGTAACAGCATTGCCAAGTTTTATTGGATGATGAAAATCAATTCTATCTACAGAGGCAGTAACACAAATACTTTTATTATGTTTAGCCGCACTAAGTGCAGCACAAATATCAATCCATTGCATTAGCTGCCCGCCAAATAGATTGCCCAACTGGTTAGTGTGGTTTGGAAGAACCAACTCAGTCATAATAATTTGAGAATCACTTATTTTTTTTGACTCACTCATTATTTATTTGCGGATAATTTATTCTCTAATGAGTTTTTAATCTTTTCAACGTCTTTAAAGTTTTCATTATCAGGATATTTTTCTAAAAACTTTTTCGATTCAGAAAGTGCTTCCGATTCACGGTTTCTGCTGATCAATAAATTAATTTTATTATAAAGCGCTAGCGGTGCATATTTTGTATCGTGATAAACTTCCATAACATTATCATAATATTTAAGTGCAGCGGTATAGTAATCAAGTTTTTCATAAATTCTTGCTGTATCAAAATCTTTTCTGGCTAACTTGTCATTTAATTCTTTAATCTTTGCTTCGGCAATCGTAACCTTTTCATTTAGAGGAAAGAAATCAATAAAAACCTGAAACTCTTCAATAGCTTTTTTTGAGTACTTTTGATCTAATGTGTAATCGGGTGAAAGTTCATAATAACAATCAGCTAACATAAACTGTGCATCAGGAACAAACTCACTTGAAGGCATTCCCTTAATAAGTTTACTAAAATTATATGCTGCCAGAATATATTCTTTTCTTTGGAACCTTGTTTTAGCAAGATAGTATTGAGCATCATCAATTATGCTGCTGCCGGGATATTGTAAAATTATAGCATCAAACTCTTTTATTGCTTCTTCATAATCCTCTTGTTCATAAAGTTTGATAGCATAGGCAAGCCTTTCATCCGGAGCCATGTTGGTAGTATCCTGAGTAGAAGAACAGGCAAATACAAATAATGCTAATAAAATTAGTGCAAAGATGTTTTTCATTTTAGTTTTATGTGATTTTTGATTTGCAATTATAACCAAATTAGATAAGCGTTCAAAGGTATTTATGTTTACTTAGACCGCACAGAAAAGAATAAAATAATGGTGATAGCAGCAGCACTAACCGCAACTATTGGTTCTAAAAGACTTGAAAAAAATGGTTCAGAAGGTATTTCCGATTGAGTAAAAGGATATGAACGATTTTCTAATTTTTCAACTTCTTCTACTCTTATTGTATCTTTTTCTGCAATGTCAAAAATTTTTACTTCCGGATTTCTGGATATAAAATAATTACCCGAAACTTTTACAGTGCGTTCAGAATAAAAATCTCCGAACAAACCATCCCGTTCGGGCTGGCTGTATTCCACATCGCAATTATCAATTACAAAATTTACTTTGGTTAAATCGCCGGGGACTGAATCATCAGATGAAATTTTTATTCCATTCTTTAATAATTTTCCTCTTATCTGATTTGCAAAGACGGAGTAAAAACTTCCGAGACTTAACTCGAGTTTTATTTCTTTTGTTTTGGTAAGATCCGAAAGCAGCATTGATGAAGCTGAATCAACAGCAGAATAAAACCGCTCAAGATTTGTCGGGGTTTGGGCAACAATTAAAACGTTGAATACTATTGCAAAAAATAAAAACCGGAGTGATTTATCTATCAATCCGGTTATATGATTTAAATTGTTTTTCATTGCATTGCGAATATTGGAAGAAAGACTTTTTATATCAAGTATTTTATGGTTGTTACCCTGAACTCGTTTCAGGGTTGATAAAGCTAATAAGATGAGGCTGTCTCAAAAGGTAGGAGTTCGGGATTGTCATTCCCACGAAAGTGGGAATCTATTCCGTATTACGAGTTTTGGATTCCCGTTTTCACGGGAATGACACACAAAATTTGACTTATGAGAGACAACCTCACGACTTAGTTTATCTTCTTCCTGCAGCAATTTCCTGCAGCTTTGCAATCCTTTGCTCAACCGGTGGATGAGTTGAGAAAAGTTTTCCCATCCCACCAAACAAGGGACTAATGATAAACATATGAGCTGTTGAAGGATTTACATTTCTCATATGCTGCACCTGATTACCTCTGGAAATTTTTTGCAAAGCAGAAGCAAGTGCAAGTGGATTTCCACTAATTTCAGCTCCTCCGGCATCAGCGGCAAACTCACGTGATCTTGAAATTGCCATCTGTAAAAGCATTGCAATAATTGGTGAAAGAATTATCAAAAATAATCCGCCCAATCCATTTCCTTCCCTATCATCACTTTTTCCAAACATAGCAGCCCAGCCAGCCATTTGTGCAACGTATGAAATTGTTCCAACCAAAGTAGCCGCAATTGTACTTATTAAAATATCTCTATGTTTTACGTGTGCAAGCTCGTGAGACATAACTCCTGCGAGCTCATCATTATTTAGTCCCTGTAAAATTCCTGTTGTAGCAGCAACGGCGGCGTTATTTGAATTTCTTCCGGTTGCAAATGCATTTGGTGTTGGATCATTTATGATATAAACCTTTGGCATTGGCAGATTTGCATTTTTAGCAAGCTGTTCAATCATATCATAAAACTTAGGTGATTGCTCTCTGGTAATTGGTTGAGCATGATACATTGCCAGAACAATTTTATCCGAAAACCAATACGATCCAAAATTCATAACCAATGAAAATACAAAAGCAATCGTCATTCCTGTTTTACCGCCTAAAGCATATCCAACTAAAAGGAATAATGCCATCATTGCAGACATTAGAAATACAGTTTTAAGTCCGTTCATTTATATCTATTCTCCGTTTTTTTTATTTCAAAGTTAAATTGTAAAGTTTGATGAATCAAGTTAAAGAGAACGCGCAAAGTTAGATGATTCTTAAATCATTAAAGTTTCAGCCAAAATTTTTTTAGAAAACTTAGAAATAAGCAAAACAAAATAAATTTATTCCCAATTTTTAATTAAGACATACATTTCCCCTTGCCTTTATTTTGCGATATACTTAAATAGCTTATGAAATTTTGGAGAAATAATGAAAAGGATTGCGCTTTTATCCTTAAGCTTTTTAGTTTTTTTTATAACATCAGGTTTTAGCCAAACAACATACGATTTTCTTCGTGTTGATATGAGTGCCCGTGCAGCAGCTCTTGGCGGCAGCTTTGTTGCAAACAATGATGATGCTGACGTAATATTTTATAATCCCGCCGGTTTAAAAGCTCTTAGCTCAGATCCCATTTCTTTTTCATTCGTTAAATATTTGATGGACATTAATCTTGCAAGTTTTTCCTATTCCCACGAGTTTGAAGATATTGGAAGGTTCGGTGCTGCCATAAAATATATTAACTACGGCAGTTTTGAAGAAACAGATATTAACGGAAATAAAACCGGAACTTTTAATGCTAATGAGCTTGCATTTATTATTGGTTATGCAAATCAGCTTGATGATAATTTTTTCTACGGAGCCAATGTTAAATTTATTTATTCCGGAATAGCAAATCGTTCTTCAACTGCAATGGCTGTTGATTTAGGTTTACATTATTACATCCCCGGCTCAGAATGGAATTTTGGCTTCTCCGCATTAAATCTTGGCGGACAATTAAGTACATATTATGATAAGAAAGAAGATCTGCCGATTGATCTGGCTGTTGGCGTTTCTAAAAAACTTGCCAACCTACCGCTAAGACTTTCACTCGATTTTCACAGATTAAATGAAGACCGTGATAATTTTTCAGAAAGATTTAAAGCTTTTACAATCGGTGCCGAGTTTACTTTAAGCAAAGTGATGAAGTTAAGATTTGGTTATGATAATGAACGCCGTAAAGATTTTAAGATTGGCACAACAGCAGGTATTGCCGGATTTAATACTGGTTTAGGTATTAAAATTTCTGATTATCAGTTTGATTATGGTTATTCCTCTCTTGGATTAGTTGGCGGCTTACACAGAATTGGGATTTCTACATTGCTTTAATTTAACCACAAACCCAGTTTCTTTGAGAAACTGGGTTTGTAAATTTGTAATGGCTAACGATTCTCTTTCAAATTCTTCAAATTATTTTCTGCAATTGAGTGCGCATTCCCATAATCATTCATTTCAAGTAATCTTTCATATAACTTAATTGCTTTATCTTTCTGATTTAATCCTTCAGCAATCTGTGCAAGAAACAAAGTGGCATTAACTTGAAACCCTGATTCCTTACCCTCTTCATCAATCTTTTTTGATTCAGTAATACATTTTTCAAAATATGTTTTAGCTGAGTCCAGTTGTCCGTTATTTTTTAAATCATTTCCAATGTAATAAGCTGCTTCACGGATTGATGATGGTGTATTATATCCCAAATAATTTTTTTCAGCTTTTGCAAGAACATCATTAAAAATGGAGTCAGCTAAAAAATAATCACCTCTTCTAACTGCAATTCTACCACGCCATTTTTCAAACACAGGATTATCAGGAAAATCATTAAGCAAAAGTTTTGCATAATCATCAGCAGCGTTTGCATTATTTTCATAACGATAATAAAGTGTCATTAAAAAATATCGGGCTTCGTATTTTGCAAACTTTCCATTAAATGCTGTGTTCTTTAGTTGCTCAATACCTTTTTGCTTATCACCATTAGGAAAGAAAATCATAAGCGGTTTGATTAATGGAAACTCATTCGGAATAACTGCTGCATAATAATTGTATATTCCAAAGCCAAGCTGTACATCCGTATTTTGGGGATCAAGTGAAGATGCTTGTTCAACAATCGGCAGTGCTGCACGTCCGTCATCAGCGGCTTTAAGCCAGCTTTCGCGGAATGCCCGCAGTCTGCCACGAAAACCGATTGATCCGCCTTTGAAGAAAAGTGCATTTACATCATCTGGATTTTTATCAAGTATCTGATCACACTGATAAATTACATCTTCAAGCTTAAGGAAAAATATTTCATCGTAAGATTCGTTATCTGGATCAAGAAGAATTTTCCACCAATCAATCATCGCCAAAAAAAATCTACCGGCAGGATCGTTAGGATAATCAGCCATTAATGATCTGAATGTTTTTTCGGCATCCTGAAACTTGATGTTATAAATTTGTTTTATGCCGGAATTAACACGGGAATCAAAGTCAGGGTTTTGAGCAAGTACCGAAAAACTTAACAGAATTATAAATAAATATATTTTTTTCATAATCATTAAAATTTTATAATCTAATTTTTAAATGAAAGATCAGAGAAACAAGAGCAAATAAAAAGGCGATTCTCTCAAATCGCCTAATTGCATTGCTCCTCTCTCCTTAGGAGAGAGGCTGGGAGTGAGGCTTTTACTGCAAAAGTTTATCACTCAAATATCTTGATAGTTGATCCATTGCTACTCTATCCTGCTGCATTGTATCTCTATCCCGAACGGTAACGGTTTTATCTTCAAGTGTTTGAGTATCAACAGTTATACAATACGGAGTTCCGGCTTCATCCTGTCTGCGGTATCTTCTGCCGACAGCGCCTTTATCATCATAAAAAACTTTAAAGTTGCGACGCAAATCTTTTTCAATCTCACGGGCAATTTCCGGCATTCCATCTTTATTAACTAATGGAAAGATTGCAGCTTTAATTGGGGCAAGTTTTGGATGAAATCTTAATACCGATCTCATCTCACCATTTACTTCTTCTTCATAATAAGCATCAATTAAAAAAGCCATAAATCCTCTACTAGCACCAGCAGATGTTTCAATTATGTATGGAATATATTTCTCTTTCGATTCATCATCAAAATACTTTAATGATTTGCCGGAAAATTTTTCGTGCTGGGTCAAATCAAAATTAGTTCTGTTATGGATTCCTTCAATCTCACCCCAGCCAAAAGGAAATTCATACTCGATATCCGTAGCATCTTTTGCGTAGTGTGCAAGCTTATGTGCGGGATGATCGTGATAGCGGAGTTTTTCAGGTGTCATTCCTAATGATTTATACCATTCAAGTCGAGCAGCTTTCCAGTATTCATACCATTTTTTATCATCTTTTGGATTTACAAAAAACTGCATTTCCATTTGCTCAAACTCGCGTGTGCGGAAAAGGAAATTTTTTGTGTTGATTTCATTTCTGAATGCCTTACCAATTTGTGCAATGCCAAATGGAAGTTTTTGTCGTGCAGAACTTTGCACGTTTAAGAAGTTCACAAAAATTCCCTGTGCGGTTTCTGGTCGCAAATAAACTACACTTCCGCTGTCTTCAACCGGACCAACAAATGTTTTGAACATTAGATTAAACTTACGCGCATCAGTATAAGTATTTGCATTTCCGCATTGTGGACAATTTAATTTTGACAGAAGAGTTTTACCAACTTGCTCATCTTCTAAAAGCAAATTAAAAGGATCATCATCGCCGGGATTTTTAAGTTTATCTTCAATCTTATTTAAAACTGATATATCATCTTTAAAATCATTTTTAAGTTCCGCTAAAGCTTTTTCTTTTTTCTTTTCATTGATTGAATCACCAAGCACATCAAGACGAAAACGAGCTTTACATTGTTTACAATCAATCATAGGATCGGTAAAATTCTCAACGTGTCCGGAAGCTTCCCAAACCCTTGGATGCATAAGAATTGAAGCATCGAGTCCTTCAACATCGTCCCGATAAGTCATAAACTTCCACCACTCTTCTTTAATATTCTTAAGAAGTTCAACACCAAGCGGACCGTAATCCCAGCAGCCATTTAATCCGCCATAAATTTCACTGGATTGGAAAACAAATCCTCTTCTTTTGGCAAGAGACACAATATTTGCAACTGCATCTGTAGGTTTATTTTTCTTTTCGCTCATATTTTACCTTATTAATGATAAATAAATTTAGGTGTGAATATAGCAAAACCAAATCAATTTTTTGAATTACTACTTTTGTTGAATAAACTGAGTTTGCTTAGTTTTGGAATGTCGAAGGCACATTTTATTTACAAACATTTCAAAACAGAGTTAAATTATTATGTTCAAAAAATTATTACCCAAAGAAGAAAAATATTTCGAAGATTTTAAAGAGATGATAACTTTCATCGAGGAGATGGCAGTTCATACAGAAAAAATATTTTCATTTGATGAACCTCAAATGCACATACTAAAGATGAAACCACTTGAATTAAGATGCGATGAAATAACATCTAAAATTACCAAACGACTTAATAAAACATATATTACTCCATTTGATAGAGAAGATATTTTTGCTTTAGTAAAAAGGCTTGATGACGTAAGCGATATGTTATTAGGTGCTACGATTAGAATAGAGACGTTTAATATTAATAAAAAAATTGAATATGCAGATAAACTCTCTACAATTATACATGAACAAATTAAAGAACTTGGAATTGCTGTTCAGGATTTGAAAGTTAAAAGAATTAATGAAATGAAAGCAGTTAAAGATCTTGAAGCTGAAGCAGATAAAATTTATCAGCAAGCAATCAAGGATTTATTTGAAAAAGAAAAGGATGCAATTGAACTTATTAAGAAAAAAGAAATTATAGATCTTCTCGAAAGAACCAGTGACCGGTGCCAATCAACGGCAAATGTAATTCTCTCAATCTTCATTAAAAACGCGTAAAGAACATAATATGCATTTCGTTATTCTGATTATTGTGCTGGCTGTTGTTTTCGATTTCTATAATGGAATGAATGACGCTGCAAATTCTATTGCCACAGTAGTTTCTACAAGAGTTTTAACCCCTTTGCAAGCTGTAATTTGGGCTGCATTTTTTAATTTTGTTGCAGCATTTATTTTTGGTGTACACGTTGCAACAACAATCGGGACGGGCATTGTTGACGTACGCATTGTTGATAATTTCGTCGTCCTTTCCGGTTTAGTTGGTGCAATTATTCTCACTGCTTCTGCTACACATCTTGGTTTACCCATAAGTGTCTCACATGCAATAATTGGTGGATTTGGCGGCGCTGCTGTAACAAAGGCTGGTTTTGGAGCACTAATTATTTCGGGATATACAAAAATAATTATATTTATCTTTTTAGCTCCAATTATGGGTATGGTAATGGCATTATTGTTTTCATTTATTACTATTTGGATTGTACGAAAGATGAATCCAAGAAAAGTAGATAAGCAATTCAGAAGATTACAATTACTTTCTGCAGCACTTTATAGTCTTAGTCACGGCTCTAATGACGCGCAAAAAACTATTGGTATCATTACTATTGCATTATTTACAAATGGTGTATTAGGTTCAACTTTTTATGTTCCAACCTGGGTAATTCTTTTGAGCTACTCTTTTATTGCATTAGGTACATTGATCGGCGGTTGGAAAGTAATTAAAACACTTGGTATGCGAATAACAAAACTTACACCCTTTGGTGGATTTAGCGCGGAGACTTCTGCGGGCTTAACAATAATTTGGGCGACGATCTTAGGAATTCCTGTAAGTACAACACATACAATTACAGGTGCTATTATCGGTGTCGGTTCAATTAAAGGATTTTCTGCCGTTAGATGGGGTGTAGCAAAAAATATTTTGTGGGCTTGGGTACTTACAATTCCACTTTCTGCAATTTTCGCAATGATAACGTATGAAGTTATAAAATTTGCAATCTCACTTTTTTAGTAATCGGTTTTTTAATTCTTATAAACTACTGCAGATAAATACCCAACAACCTCTGTTTTATCCCCGGTTACATCACCTGAGTCACTTCTGTGTAATACAAAAGATTTATTAATATCTTTTAATGAAGCGGCTTTCATCATAGAAATAATGGGTCCCGCACCGCAGGCTTCACAATCGTGCCGATCAATATCTTTAAGTAAAGTTTCATAATCAAAATCATTAATCCTTTTTTCAACAATCGAATCCAATCTGTCTGCTTCTTTAGCAGAGTAAAAATGTGACATATCAGAGCTTGCAACTACAAGAGTTTTATCATCAACAACTTTTGATATTCTTTCTGACAGTTCATCAATAAACTGTTTGCTTTGATCTCCCATTACAATAGGAACAATCTTAAAATTACTTAACACTGATTGAAGAAATGGGATTTGAACTTCGAGTGCGTGTTCTTTTCTGTGCCCTTCTATTCCCCTAAAAATTGTTTTACTGTTTTCAACAAGCTTATTAGCAATTTCATTGTTTAATTCTACAAGCCCTAACGGAGTTTCATAAGCATCACCATCATAGATTGAAACACCGGGAAAATATTCTGCGTGACTTGGCGAAATAATTATAACATTTGAGTAATTCTTATTTTTTAAAAGATTATAAGCATAAGCTGCGGTTTTGCCCGAATACACATATCCTGCATGCGGCGATACAATACCAAATATCTTATCGAAAGATTTTTCCGGTTTAGCAACTTTAAGCATAAGAGAAATGTCATTACGCAATTTTTCTCTATCAGCCGGATAAAAATATCCTGCAACTTGTTGATGTCTTATCTTCATATGTTCATCTCCTTTTCTTTCTCAGAAAATATTTCAGCAGTAAACACTTTTATTTTTAACATTCTTTCTTTCCAATACTCACTGTAAAATCCGGCTTTATTACAAAGTGCAGATAGAAATTGTTCACGATTCATTTTATGTTCGGTTGCAACTTGTGGAAGTAAGAGTCCACCACCTCCTTCATCAAGATATAAACCATGCTTGCCAATAATAATTTCATCATAACTTTTAATCGGAACAAATTCAGATAATATTGAAATCTCGATGCGAATTAAATCAAGCTCGGATTTTTTTAATGGTGAAAACCTTGGATCATTAACGGCAGCGTGAATAGCTGCTGAACACACTGTATCAAACAATGGCTCACGACCTGTTAAATAACCAATGCATCCACGTAATTGATGATTGATGGTAAGCGTAACAAATGCACCGTGTTTTTCTTTCAGTAAAGGATATTTTTCGTAATCCGGTTGATCTGGTTCTTTGCCGTCAAACAAAGAACCGATTGATTGACGTGCAGCTTTTAGGAGAATTTCTTTTTCTTCTTGTGAGATGTTCATAGTATTTTTATTTCTGTAGTCATCACGATCCCGATTTATCGGGAGAAGTGATCTACTAAAAAAACAGATTGCTTCTCCCGATTTTATCGGGATCGCAATGACTTTTTATTCCACAATCTTGTAAATAGACAGCTTTGTTTTATCAACAATCAAAAAGAGAAAATTATCTTTAATAAAAAAAGATTCCGGCATTAAATTAATCAAATTTTTATCTAAAGTATCCTTCAAAAGAATTCTATTTTGGGGAAGATCAACAGCAACAATAATATTATCAAGAGTGCCTTCATCGTTTACCTGATGGTAATTGAAAATCAGGATGTCATTAAAAAGCAAATAGCTGATATCTCCCTTAATAACATTCTCTTCTAATACCTGTATTAAATATTTTTGATAATTTTTTAATGGAATATCATTTCTATTAAAATATTCAGGAAATAAATAATTCTGTTTCTCAAAATCTTCAAGCGATTTTTCTTTTAAAGCATTCAACGAAGAAACATCATCGTTAAGTTCTTCAATAACTTCACCGGTAAAACAATTTAATGTATAGAACTTACGCGATTCAAATCTTTGTTGATAACAATAAATTTTATCATCATATAAAAATGAAAAAACGTACTTATCATTTTGCCATATAATTGATTGAGAGATCGTATCAAAAGCTATGATGCTTTTATGAGTGGGCATTTCACGGCTGCCGTATGTATGGAAAAAAATTAACTCGTTGTAAATAGTTTCTATTCCAATCCAGTTTTTTTCTTCAAACTGCAATTCATTAAAAATCTGTTTACCGGATTGAATATCCAATAAGCTAAAGAAGACTTCTTTAGTTTTCTGATCCCGCTCTTCTAACAGAACTTTATTGTTTGCTGTTGGAACAATGCGCCAGATCTGTTTTTCGTTATCGTGCTTATATAATTTTTTTAGTTGCATTAGTGGTTTATACCTTAGTCATCCTGAGCGCAGACGAAGGATGACAATTCATAAATTGAGAAAGTCACACTTCGACTTCGCTCAGTGTGACATTAGAAATACAATCTATTTTACAGGTTCAAACTGTGCTGTAAAATGGCGAAGCATTGGTGCTTCGTAAGTTATTTTATATCCTTTAAGCTTATCACGATTTTTATACACTTCTAAAATAACTTCAATTAAATAGTCAATATGACTTTGCGTATAAACTCTTCTTGGGATTGCAAGACGGACAAGTTCCATCATAGCAGGAATTAGTTTTCCGTCTTTATCATACTTACCAAACATCAAACTACCGATCTCGACTGCACGTACGCCGCCTTCAAGATAAAGCTCACAAACAATTGATTGTCCCGGATATTGATCCGCAGGAATATCAGGTAAAAATCTTTTTGCATCAATATAAATTGCATGACCTCCCGGCGGTTCGATAATCGGGACGCCGGCGGCAACTAATCTTTCGCCAAGGTATTCCACACTACGAATTCTATATTGCAAATAATGTTCATCAACAATTTCTAATAATCCTTGAGCAACAGCTTCAAGATCACGTCCTGCAAGTCCGCCGTAAGTTGGAAATCCTTCTGTAACAATTAAAAGATTTCTGCACTTCATAGCAAGATCTTC
The DNA here is from genome assembly GCA_036796535.1 of Ignavibacteriaceae bacterium. Classification (GTDB taxonomy): domain Bacteria; phylum Bacteroidota; class Ignavibacteria; order Ignavibacteriales; family Ignavibacteriaceae; genus IGN3. The sequence continues at coordinate 809 of DAIRCT010000049.1, read as the reverse complement.
ATCATTCATCGCCAAAAATCCACCGATGTTTACAAGTGCATCTTTCTTTGCACTCATTGTAACTCCATCCGCATACGAAAACATTTCCTGCGCAATCTCAAGTGGAGTTTTATTTTCATAACCTTTTTCCCTGAGCTTAATGAAGTATGCATTTTCTGCAAAGCGGCAGGCATCAAGAAATAAAGGGATACCATACTTTTTACAAACAGCTTTCGTCTCTTTGATATTCTGCATTGAAACCGGCTGACCGCCACCGGAATTATTTGTAACCGTTAACATGCAAAGTGGAATATTCTCAAAACCTTTTTCTTTTATAAACGCTTCAAGTTTTTCAACATCCATATTTCCTTTAAAGTCAGCACGAATCTCAGGATGCTTTCCAACTTCATTTAGAAGATCAACAGCTTCTGCTCCGCTAAACTCTACATTTGCACGAGTTGTATCAAAGTGTGTGTTATTGGGAATAAATTTTCCTGCACCACCAACTATAGTAAATAATATTTTCTCGGCAGCTCTTCCCTGGTGAGTTGGAATAATGTATTTAAGATTAGTAATACTTTTTATAACGGCTTCAAACCTGTAAAAACTTTTTGAGCCGGCATACGATTCATCACCTTCCATAATTCCTGCCCACTGTTTTGCGCTCATTGCAGAAGTTCCGCTGTCTGTAAGCAAGTCAATCAGTACATCATCTGCAGGGAGCATGAATGGATTGTACCCCGCTTCTTTAAGAAGCACTTCTCGTTCTTCACGAGTTGTAAATCTTATTGGTTCAACTGATTTTATTTTGAAAGGTTCGATGATGGTTT
>DAIRCT010000048.1:7053-22405 GCA_036796535.1 Ignavibacteriaceae bacterium | reverse complement strand
GAACCACCGACCCTCTGCTTAAAAGGCAGATGCTCTACCCCTGAGCTACGCGCCCGAAAATTAAGACATCAAATATAAATAATGCGCTTTTTTATTCCAAACAAACTGATTTTATTAATGGTGGGAAATGGCTGAAAACTTAAAAAACTCAAAAATTCTTGTCTGCGACGACGACGAGACCCTTTGTTATCTTCTAAAAGAACAGCTTTTGGAGGAAGGATTTTCCGTAGATGCTGTATATGATGGTAAATATGCCATCGAAGCAATCAAAGCAAAAAATTATGAAGTGCTTCTCCTTGATCTTAATATGAGAGATGTACAAGGTGAAGAAGTACTTAAGTTTGTAAAAGATAGCGGATATAATATACAGGTTATTATTTTATCTGCTCAATCTGATATGAAAAAAGCTATTCAATGTATAAAAAATGGAGCTTATGATTATATCAACAAACCTTATGATTTTGAAGAATTAGTATTAACCGTAAATCGTGCAATTGAACATAGAAATTTAATTGTAACAACAGTACTCCTTTCAAAAGAAATAAGTAAAAAACATTCCGAAAAAATTATTGGGGAAAGCAAAGCTATACAACGTGTTCTTAATCTTGCCAACAAAGCAGCTCAGTCTGATTCAAACGTTTTAATTGAGGGTGAAACAGGTACCGGAAAAGAATTATTTGCCGAGTATATTCATAAGCAATCAAACAGAAAAGAAAAACCATTTGTTGTAATTAATTGCGCATCCCTGCCAGATCAATTGATTGAAAGTGAATTATTCGGGCACGAAAAGGGTGCATTTACTGATGCAAAATCTACAAAGCAAGGGCTTGTTGAAATTGCACATGGTGGTACATTGTTTCTGGATGAAATTGGTGAGCTTAGTTTATCGCTTCAACCAAAACTTTTAAGATTTCTTGAGAACGGTGAATATAGAAGAATAGGTGGAGTAACAAATTTAACTTCCAATGTAAGAGTTATTGGGGCAACAAACAGAAACCTTTTGGAGGAAGCGGATGTAAAGAATTTTAGAAAAGATTTACTGTTTAGACTTAATGTTATAACTTTAACTATTCCTCCGCTCCGCGATCGAAGAGAAGATATAATTGTTTTAGCCAACCACTTTCTTAGTGCAAAATCTCCTGTAAGATCACCCAAAAAACTTTCTATGGAAGCAGCACAGATTCTTGAAGAATATGATTATGCTGGTAACGTTAGAGAACTTGAGCATATAATTGAAAGAGCAATAATTTTTTCTGAGGGTGATTATATAGTTCCTGAAGATCTTAATATATCTAACCTTGTATCGTATAAAAATATTTCCAATCAAGGTAGTGTTGATATCCCTTCAGAGATACTAAGTATGGAAGAATTAGAAAGATGGCATATTGCTAAAGTTTTAAATGCTAATCGATGGGATAGAACGCAAACTGCTAACCAACTTGGTATAAGCCCTAAAACACTTTATACCAAAATTAAGAAGTATGAATTAAAGCAAGATTAGATAATGAATGCCTGATGAATTAATCAGAAAATACAATCCTCAAAATATTTTAGATTTACAGAACACTTCTGTTGCTCTTGCTGATAAATCGTTTAAAGTAATTTGGTTCAATAAAAGTTTTAAGAAAGATATCGGCTCCGGTAAAATAAAGGGTGCTTCACTAAAAACACTTTTTAATATTAATACCCCCGATGAGAATTCATTAAGCGGATCATCTAAATCTTTTGTTGTTCCGCTATCCGACAAAAATAAAAATATTGTTATCACACCTGTCTTTTCAAAATCAAAAAACAATGTAGATGCTTTTTTAATTGAACTGCTGCCTATCATAGGTTCAGACTTTCAATTTGCTGATGATAGAGAAAAATTGAAAAGAAATTTGCTTTTCCAAAACGAGCTGCAAAGTTTGTTAGTATTACTTGTTAAGGAAAAATCAATTCAGTTTATTGCTGATGAGATTTTATCACGTTGTGTAAACTTAACCAACAGTGATTTTGGTTTAATTGCATTCCACGAAGGCGAAGAAATCAAAAGTTTTATGTATCTGGATCCTTCAAATCATATTATTAACAGAGTAGAAGTTGAAAAAAGTATTAGATCAAACTCTTCATTTATAAATAGGTGGCTTGATATAAATCGAAGACCTTTACTTGCGTTAAATCATCATAATAATATTGGCTATGGATTGACGCAAGTATTAAATTGTGAATCACTTTGTATTTCTCCCAGTTATTTTGTTAATAATCTTAAAGCCAAAATCCTCGTCGGAAAGAAAAACGGAACATATTCATCTCTGGATATAACTGAGATTGAACAATTTTCAATTTTGCTATCTTTTGCAATAAGCAATATTCAAACAAGTGAACTTAATACTGCATTGGAATCGCGATTACTTCAGGCACAAAAACTTGAAACGATTGGTAAACTTAGCAGCGGCATGGCTCATGACTTTAATAATCTTCTATCAAGTATTTTTGGCAGTCTTCATCTTTTAAGAAATCGGGTTCCTGAATCAGAAAACGTTTTAAAGCTTATTGATAATATTGAAAACTGTTCTGTAAGGGCCAGAGATTTAACTAAAGGATTACTTTCTTTTGGAAAGCCAACGGCTAAGCGAAAAGAAATTGTAATGCCCAATATTTTACTTAGTGAATTGGCTAAAGTTGTTACACAAACGTTTCCCCCGGGAATTGTTCTTGAAGAAAGGATACAGGATAATCTTCATAGCATCCTTGGTAATGGCACAGAAATTTATCAGATATTACTGAACCTTTGTGTTAATGCTAAAGAAGCCGTTGACAAAAAAGGTAAGATAATTTTAAGTGCAGAAAATATTTTGGTTGATGATTCAAATATCAAAAGTTTCCCGTTATTAGATAGAGGCAAATATGTAAAGTTTTCCGTTAGTGATAATGGAACTGGTATTAGTGAAGAAAACCTCTCCCGAATTTTTGATCCATATTTTTCTACCAAGCAAAAAGAAACCGGTTCCGGTTTAGGTTTATATGTAACCTATGGTATTATCAAAGCACACAAAGGGCATGTGGACGTTACGAGTAAAAAAGATGTGGGAACAACTTTTGATGTTTATCTGCCTGTGTTCGAGCCGCAGAAAGCAATTCGGGATGAAGTTAAAAATAAGATTATAATGCTTGCAGATGATGAAGAAATGCTAAGCGAATTACTTTCTGAAATGCTTGAATCAACCGGTTATTATGTTATTAAAGTAAGATCCGGAGAAGAAGTTTTAAGAGTACTTACTGAAGAGTTAAAAATTGATTTGCTCATCATTGATTATAATATGCCAGGAATGAATGGACTTGACTGCATTGCTGAATTAAGAAAATTAAATTTCAATCTGCCTGTTATTTTATCATCTGGTAGTTTACAGTTTGATGATAATGATCTTAAAAAACATAAAGTTAATAGCAAGCTATTAAAACCATACGAGTTTGAAACGATGCTCGAGACTATTCAAAAACTAATCTAAACTTTTATTTTTCTCTTCCGGATCATCCTCAACTTTTATCATTTTAATATTGGAAGTATAATTTGAAAGGACAGGATCTTTTATTGAATTTAACTGATTAAGAACATCTGTAATTTCTTTTATTGCAATATCAATATAATTAACCCTTTTTAAAACAGCTTCTTTTGATATTTCATCTTTATCTAACTCCCGTTTTATAGCCGCAGAGGATAAGCTGAGTAAAGTTAGTGGCTGTTTGATTTTATGATTTGCAGTAACAACAGTAGCTAAAAAAGTATCACGCTTTTCAGAATCAAGAACAATTTTATGGGCTTCAGATAATTTAAGTGCAGAATTTACTCTTGCTAAAAGTTCAATTCGATTAAAAGGTTTTTTAATATAATCAAAAGCTCCGGCTTCTAAGCCCTCTTTAATGTCTTCTGCACCGGATTTTGCAGTTACAAGTATAATCGGAATATCTCTGGTTAATGGATCATTGACTAAAATTTGACATACTTCTAATCCTGTTATATCAGGCATCATGATATCAAGCAGAATCAGATCAGGTAAATTATTCTTAGCTTTTTCTATTCCCGAAAAACCATCATAAGCTGTTAAAACTTCATATCCTTCGTGTTCCAATCTATCCTGGAGCATAAAAACATTTTCAGGAAGATCATCTACTACCAAAATTTTTTTCATCTATCCGCCGGTTTAATTTTAGAAAATAATTGTCCAATCTTACCTGCTATAATTGTTGGGTTTACAGGTTTGGCTATATAATCGTTAAATCCATGTTTTAAAATTACCTGTTTATCACCCGCCATTGCCCTGGCGGTAACTGCATAGATAGGAATATCAGCAAGTTGATTATTTGCGCGTATATTATTTAATGTTTGAAATCCATCCATATCAGGCATCATAATATCAAGTAAAATTAAATCTGGATGAATCTGCTGAAGTAATTTTAGACATTCAATTCCACCCTTTGCCAAATAGGTTTTACAACCGGTCGATTGCACAATTTCATTAAGGGTAAACAGCGTATCAGGGTCATCATCAACAATTAGTACTTGTCCGGAATAACTTTCATTTGTCTCATCAATTAAATGACCACCTGAATTGTATTCCTCACCGATCACAGAATTGTAATAAATCTGGTCATTAATTTCTTGTTGATTGATTCTGTCTCTGACAATCTTTAAAACATCAAGCGAATGGCCATGAGATTTTAATGTGATATTATCTACAATACCCATAAGAGATTTTTTTTCATCTTCACTCAAATCTTTTGCAGTGCTAACGATAATTGGGATGTGTTTTGTTTTAATATCATCTTTTAGTTTATGAGCCAAAGTTATCCCATCAATTTTAGGCATCATTAGATCCAGAATAATTAAGTCTGGTTGTACTTCGGCAATTTTATTAAATGCAAATTCGCTATCCTGAATATATTCAATCGTTATTTTGTCATCTTTAAATTCTCTCTTAAATTTTTCAAACTCAAGCTCATTGTCATCAACAATAACAATCTTTTGAATACGTTTTTTAGCCAGAATTTCTAATCTCCTAAATGCAGAGAGAAGTTTTTCGGGTGAGATAGGTTTTACAAAATATTCAAACGCACCTAATTTATATCCGGCATTTTTATCTCCCATAATAGAGATTAAAATCACGGGAATATCTTTAGTAATTTGATTTTCTTTCAACTCTTTTAACAAGGTCAATCCATCTTTATCCGGAAGAACGATGTCAAGTGTAATTGCAAACGGCTGATGTTCGATAGCCATTTTTATTCCCGTATTAGCATCTCCGGCAAATATAACCTCATATCCTTGAGTGTTAAGATACTGACCAATAGTATATCGCATCTCAGCATCATCATCAATTACCAAAACTGGATTCTTAATGTTCTTTCTTAATGTGTCAAGGTTAATAAGCTGTGTTTCTTCCTTTGTTCGTTCCTGTACATATTTAATCGGAATAGTAAAAGTAAATATTGAGCCCTTTCCTTCTACACTTTCTACCCAAATTTTGCCTCCAAGCAGATCAATAATTTTTTTACAGATCGCAAGCCCCAGTCCTGTTCCGCTGTATTTTCTTGTAGTAGTGCCATCAAGTTGTCTGAACTCTTCAAATATAACTGCTTGATTATCCTTTGATATTCCGATTCCGGTATCAAGTACAGAAAACTTTAACATTTTATCAGATGTCATGGAAACAATTAATTCAACTTTCCCTTTTTCTGTGAATTTAATTGCATTACCGAGCAAGTTTATTAAAATTTGTGTGATTCTCCCCCGGTCAGTATTAACAAAAATTCTTGTATTACATTTTCTCTGTACATTAAAGTTCAATCCTTTTTCCAATGCAAGCGGTGTGATAGCAATTGAAACTTCTTCAATCATTTCTTCAAGTAAAACATCTTCATCTCTAATATCCATTTTACCTGCTTCAATTTTAGAAAGATCAAGAATATCATTAATGAGACTCATTAACCTTTTACCGCTGTTTAACACTACCTCAAGTCTTTCTTTATTTTTTCCGCTAAGCTGTGCTTTTTCAAGTATCAACTCAGTTAATCCAAGAATGGAATTCATTGGTGTGCGAAGTTCATGAGACATGCTTGCAAGAAATTGAGATTTAAGTTTTGTGGATTCTTCCGCTTTCTCTTTCTGCAAGGCAAGTTCTTCAGCTTTAGCTTTTAATTGATTTGAAAGTTCAACAAGAGTTTCGTTCTGTTTTTTGATTTGTAAATTTTGTCTTTGATACTCTTCATTAAGCTTTTTAAGCTCACCAACAAAATTTTCCAATTGAACGACTGCTTTAGCATTTGTTAAACCGATTGCAAGTTGTTCCTGAATTTTTGTTAAATAATCTTTTGCCTCATCCGTTGGTTTTTTAATTGATGCTAATTCAAGTATGGCAATAACCTTGTTATTGTATTTAACAGGTATTAATAAAAAATAATTGATCCTTAATTCCAAAGTTCCTGTAGTAATTGTTGGAAGACCGGATTCAGAGGAAATTTCAATTGGTTCTTTTGTAGAAATTACGCGTTTATAAAATTCATTCTGTTTAAAATCCGATATATTCTTCCCTAAGCCATAAGTGCAAATCAAACTAACTTCATCATCATCAACTGAATAAAGAGCCCCAATTACAAATCCACAAGTATCAATAATTTTTTTAAGAGCGGCATTAGAGATCTCGGTTAAAGATGCATTTTGATTTATTAAAGTGATAAACTCAGAATATTCATTCTTAGCCCGTTGGTTTTTTTCGAGCTCATCAAGCATAATATTAAAAGCTTGACCCAGCTTGCCGATTTCATCATTACTTTTTACAACAATTCTTGTATTAAAATTTCCGGCACTTGTTTGTGAAGTAGCATAGTTAAGATCAGAAATCCGTTGTCTAAGTTTATGTGTAAGAATATAAGTTAAGATCAACGCCAGAATAATTCCCACCGAAGCGATTAGTATGAGAATATTTCTTAAAGTTTCCCGCAAATCAGTTGCTTCGCTGTGTGATTTGAAAATTAAGAAGGAAAGATTGTTTCCAATCCCAGATGGTTTTTCTAATTTATAGGTTGTGGCAATTATATCGGCAGCATCGGTTTCCCCTTGAAAAACTTCAAAGTCCCCTTTGCCTTTCAGAAAATTATAAGCTTTGCTTAACAAAAAAATATTTTGTGTATTGTTTTCTGAATTAGAAACTTCTGCAGTAAAATTATCAAGAATTAAAGCAACATCGGCACCGATTCTTTGAGCAAAATCATTAAGAAATTCTTTGTTAATGATCTTTCCGAAATAATAAATATTACCCGTCTCTGATTTATATGAATTAATTATGGCATAAGGGTTATATCTTATAAATTCTTCAATAGTAAAATTTTGTTTTGGAATAACAATAAAATCCTTTGTAGAAAAACGAATAATTTCTTTTTCATTTGATGGTGATGATTCCAGGATAAAATCATTTAGCGCTCCTGTTAAATTAGATTTTTCAAAAAGCAGATTTGGATTACCATCTTTTTTTAGCAAAAATTCTTCATCAACATCATTAAGAAGAGATCTGTATGAAAAAAGAAAATTACGGGTTGAGCTTATTATATTTTTAGATTGCTGAGAGGAGAAAGAATTGTACATTATGGAGTAAAAGGCAACTGCTGCACTGCCGAGCACGATCGCTACAATGATCAGATTAACTAGAATTATTCTGTGGCTTATCTTCATTATTCATCATTCTCTTTGCAGAACTTTCCTAATTGTTATCAGAAGCTCATCAAAATCGTATGGTTTACTTATAAAATCAGTTGCACCCATTTTTGCGGAATCAATTGCGCTTTTAACATCTGCATATGCAGTTAAAACAATTATTTTGGATTTGATTTGGTTTTGCTCGATTGCCTTTAGAACATCAAATCCATCCATTGAAGGCATTTTAAGATCGAGCAAAACCAGATCTACCTGATTATTATTAAGAAAGTCCATCGCTTCAGAACCGCTATTAACATAATTAGAGTTATAGCCAACTTCTTCCAGCTCTTCTTTTAGAACTGTACATAAGTTTAAATCATCATCAACAATTAATATAGATTCCATTTATTTTACTGTTTCTGTTGAACTTTTTGTTTCTAATTGATGGTACTGTATGGCACCTCTCTGTTTTTGAAGCTCAGTATTAAGTGGATTAGTAATTGGGTTTGCTAATCTCTCTTTAAGTGTCGGGACTAACTCAGCTTTAAGTAAAATAACAAGCTCTTTCTTTGTAGTAGTTGTTGCATCTGAGCCGGTTAAATATCTTATACCAAAAACCCACCATGGCAAATCCTTCAAGAATGGAATACCGTTTCTAACACGCGTATCTTCATTTACAAATAACCCGCCAAGAATTGTTTCTTCGCCATTTAGCATAAGAACCTGCGTTGCTGCATTAGTTTTTTTAATCTCAGTCGTTTGCTCATTAAGTAAAAATGAGCTTCGTTCAACGCTAATATTTAACAGCATATAATCAATGCCATTTTCATTGTAAACGTGTGGAGTTACTTCTATGATTGTACCAGTTGGGAAGAATTTTTCAACAGTATTGCCGGCAAAGTCTCTTGTTCTAACCGAGAAATCTGATCCAACCTGGATTCTCCCTTGTTTGTTATCTCTAACAGTAATATTAGGAGCAGAAATAATTTCACCCAGATTATTGTCTTCAAAAAATCTAAAAACTGCATTTGCCTGTCCATAAAAATTTCCAGATTGAAAATTTCCATCACCCGAAAAATCAAACTTAGATGGATTTGCTGTGGTTGTGGATGTACTTGATGTTTGTGTTAATAATTCGGGTGTAAGATTTATGTTTTTCCCTGATAATAGTACCTTCCAATCAATTCCTATTTTTCTTGATTCAGCAACATCAACTTCAAAAAATACAGCAGAAATTTTTACTTCTCTGGAATCAACGGAAGCATAAACATCCTCAGGTTTCTTTTCATCAACACCCGGACGTTTAATAACGATAACATCTTCCTTCTCTTCCATTAATAATCCATTATATTGAACTATCATAAAAAGTGCTTTATCATAAGGCATGCTCTCGATCTCAATGCCAATAGGATTTTCAGAAGTGTAAGTTGATACAATTTTCTTTCCTGTTGTGCTTTCACTTACTTTACTAAGCAGTGCTATCGCCTCATTAAAAGGCAATGATTGTGAAAGTGTTACAAGTTCATCGGGATTGTTATAATCCTTAAAGCGTCTTTCCCAATATTTTTGCGGAACGATGCTTCCGATAAACAGAACTGTTAAGAGCAGTGAGTATATTAATGTTTTCATATTACTTCTCGCTTTATTTCTTTTTTAATTCTGATCGATCTAATTCCAGATCTAACTTTTCTATTATACCGCCCTTATTAAGAATAAAACTTACGCGGCTGTTTTGATAATCTATCTTTGTTAAATAACCAAGATAAACCTGCTCACCTTCCCAGATAAGGTAAGTGTTACCCTTACTATCAGCAATAAATGCGCCTTCGGGTATCAATGCCAGAAGTGTTGCACCCTGAACATCTAATAATTCATCAACGTTTGGCGGAATTTCATTTCTTATAAGCGGATAGAATGCATCATACACTGTTGGTGCACTTAAGTTATTTTCAACAAATGTTGCAGGTGCAAATCTGCTGTCTCTTGAAAAATAAACCTGAACTGTCATAGTAAAATTTACAAGATAAACAGGCATTTGATCCTTATTGGTTTGCACTAAATTACCCAGTGCAACATTTTTAACTTTCTTTAACTCCTTGCTTTGTTCGATAGCGTAAATAAGATTATACACTTCGTTAAAGTAGCCAAAGCCGGAAAGCTTATATTCGTGATAGAAAAATTCCTTCTCAGCTTTCTGATCTAGAAATTCAACATTAACCTGAGATTTATCTGAAAACCCATTAGTAACATTATTGATAAAGTTATAAAACTTAATGGATGACAAATCTTTAGGAATGTTAAATTCCCGGTTAGCAAGAATTGAATCCAAATGATTCGATTTTGCAAGCAACTCCTGATATTGAGCTAATAGTTCCTGCGGATCCAGAGCTTTTGCTTGAAGCTCTTTCAGCTTTGTTCTTTTCTCATCAAGTTTTTTACCTTGAACGAAATATAAGTAAGCTCCTCCTGCTATGAGGATGATAAAAAGTAAAGCCAGCAGAACTAAAGTGCTTCGTAATTTTTTATTCATTTTTTCTTCTGGTATGAAGTTATATCAAATGTTAAATTATATTTATAGGCATTCTTTTCGCGAAGTGCCTCATTCATCATACTATTAAGTCTGGCTGTTTCAAGTGAATATGCCAGATCTGTTGGTGAATACTTTGATAATGAATAACCTTCAATAACAACAGAGTTGCTATTTTCTCTTGCAAGTTTAGATATCCAGATGTTTTGTTTGCTGCCGCAAAATCCCGAAACATCTTTTAATACATTTTTCCAAACTCCGGTTCCAACCGCAGCAGAATCAAGTATTGCCTGCGTTTGACCAAAACTGCTAATTTTTCCTTCGAGTTCAGATATTTTGCTTAGAGTTTCCTGATTCTGCCTGATAATAATATTTTTCTGTTTAATATCATTATCTAAACTGCTCAACTCTTTACCATTCTGCAGCATTTTTAATGTTAATAAAAAGGCAGCAATAAATAAAAGAGGAAGAACTGCAAAGCTATGCCAGGAAAACTGGAAGAATTTTTGTTCTTCAGAAATGTATTTTGGCAAAATGTTAATGCCCTTGTGTTCTTTTGCAAGCTCATCAAAAAATTCTGTTGCAGTTGCAATTGGTACACTGAAAGAAGAAAATTTTGCTTTTGCCTCATCATTTAACTGAGATAAGTCAAGGTCATCAAATTCTAATCTGCTAACGTTTGCTTCGGGAAATGTTCCATAAAATGAAAGGATAAGGTTTTCGGAATCATCTTCACCGCAAACTATAATATTATCAAGTGAAGTGATTCCTCCATTTTCCATCTCAAGTAAAATTTTGGAGAAGTAAACATCATATGTATGAAGGTTTGTTGTTCCAATATCAAGCGTACTTCCGATGTGTTTAAGTTTCCTTCCCTGAAGGAAAATTAACTTGCTGTATTCTTTACCAATATAAACAACAAGACTTTGATCATCCGGGAAAAACTTTTTACGCTTGGCAACATAATAGGCCAGAGCTATATCAGAACTTTTTATTGTGGGAACCTTAAAGAACTTTTTGCCAAAGAATCCGGCAATATTATTTACAAGATTCACGCACGCAACAGGTCCATCAATAAATGCTGAGAGAAGAGAACCATCAGCTAACTCGATGAAATCCATATTCTCTTTATCAACATTAACACTCTTTGATAACCGGATATCGCTTAAAATTGCCTCGACAAGTTTTGCACCTTTTAAGTCTTTTTTCCCGTCGAAAGGATGATAATAGATTGCCGGTTCGGTTAACGCAGGAACAAATTCTAAACTGTTTAGATTTATTCCATTGAGTGCAGCGCCCAAAGCACCAATGCTTGGGGCATCAACATCACTGGTTGCAGAGGACTCAGCATCAACTCCTTCAAGTTGAAGTCCTTCGCCTTCCAGGTTAAAACCTGCTGTAGGTTTAAGTTCGGTTTTGTTTCCCACAACATCAACGGATGCCGTGCTCAAAACCTTTAATCTGCTTTCGCCCTTTTCCTGGGCTATTACAGCAAGTTTTGTATCATTGCCTTCACAATATATACAGGCGATTGTTTTCATAAATTAAGCCGCCAATATTTGTTGAATTCTTGTTTTGTTGTTTGCATAAGTTATTGCCGTTTCTAGTGAAATTTTCTTTGCAAGATACAAACGTTTTAAGTCTTGTTCCATAGTTATCATTCCCTGAGCCCCGCCTTGATTTATCATCATATAAATCTCGCTTGTATTATTATTTTTTATGGCTGCCTTTACACTCGGAGTTACAAGAAGTACTTCTTTAGCAAGGACTCTCTTACCATCCAGACTTGGAACAAGTTTTTGTGATACAATAGAAATTAAAACATCAGCCAGTCTGTTTCTAACTCTTTCTTGTTCAACCGGATCGCATTCTGCAATTATTCTATCGATTGATTCTACTGCTGAAGATGTGTGAAGAGTTGAAAATACTTTATGTCCGGTATCTGTAATTTCAAGTGCAGCCATAATCGTATCAGGATCTCTCATCTCACCAACAACTACAATATCAGGGTCCTGACGTAATGCCTGAACAATTCCTTCTTTGAATGAAAGCACATCTCTGCCAACTTCACGATGTTTTATTAATGAAACATTTGAAGTATGAACATACTCAATTGGTGCCGAAATAATAATTATATGGCAGGGATCTACTTTATTATGATGATCTACAATTGAATCCAATGTAGTTGATTTACCTGAACCTGTAATTCCTGTAATTAATGATAAACCAAATTTTATATAACCATGGCTAAGTGCTCTAACAATATTAGGATGAAAATCCAGCGAAGAAAGCGGTCTGATAGTTTGGTTTATTGCTCTCATATTCATTGCTAAAGTATCAAGATCAAAATACGCATCGGATCTAAATCTAACGTTTACATTTCTTCGTTCATAAAGGAATGTATAACTGAAATCCAGATTTCTTTTTTTAGCAAGCTGCTCTCTTTGATTCATGTTTAAGAGATTAGTAATAATAAGTGCTGATTCATCAGGAGTGAATTGTGGAATTTCTTTTACTCTTTCCTTATTACCATAAATACGCATCCACACATAGCCAACGTTTCCATGCCCGCCAAGCTCAATATCAGATGCATCTTTTTCAAGCATGCTTACAAGAAGCTTATTATAAAATTTTCTTAATGTAATTTTCTCATTCTCTTTAAGCTTATCCGCATTCTCAAGAATGTAGTGGACGCGGTCAGGCCCAAACAGTGACTCCGGAATGGTCTTACAAAAATTTTCTAATATTTTTTTTTCTTCTGCAATATTCACTTCGATACCTTACTAGTGTAAATTGTATTATTACTTAGATAAAACTATACCATTAAATAAGAAAAAGAATGAAGTAAAAACTGATATACTTAAGTTAAATTGTTACCAACAATGTGTAAAATTTACACTTTAGTAAAAAAATTTACCCTTCGCTTGTTTGAGCCAACACTTCCTCAATAGAAGTTAATCCCATTTTAACTTTTTCTAATCCAGCTTCTCTTAAATTAAGAGTTCCATCTTTTTTTGCCTGCAGTCTTAAACTTTCTTCATCAATATCAGCACCTGATTTAACTATAAGCTGCCTTAGCTCTTTTGTAAAGTAGAGAGCTTCGTGAATAGCCAATCTACCTTTGTAACCAGTGCCATTACATTCATCGCAGCCGGCTGCCTGATAAATTGTGTAATTCCTCCACTCAGCAATATTTAGCCCTGCGGCAGTCATCAAAACTTCGTCAAAGTTTGTAACCTTTTTTTTGCATTTGGGGCATAATCGTCTAACCAACCTTTGGGCAACAATTAGATTAATCGCATAAGCAATAAGAAAGGGTTCTATACCCATTTTATATAATCTTGAAACAGCACTTGGGGCATCGTTTGTGTGTAATGTTGAGAAAGTTAAGTGTCCGGTGTTTGCAAGTTTAATTGCGATCTCCGCTGTTTCCTTATCTCTCATTTCACCAACCAAAACAATATCAGGGTCATGCCTAAGTATAGAACGAATTGCCTGCTCAAAATTCATTTTAAAACCAATTTTAAGCTGTCGCGCACCTTCAATAACATATTCAACAGGATCCTCAACTGTAAGTACGTTTACTTCCGGGGATATTACCTGATAAAGCGCAGCCACCAGTGTAGTACTTTTACCACTTCCTGTAGGTCCGGTTAATATAACCATACCTTGTGGTTCATTGATTGCTTTTTCAAATGCTTTCCGTGCTGTGCCGGCTAATCCAAGTTTATCAAGATCCCTGATAACTTTTCTGTCATCAAGAATTCTTATTACAACACTTTCAAATTTATTTTTAAGTTCGGTTCCCACCATAGGAAGAATTGAAACTCTGAAACGAATAATTATATTGTCAATTTCTCTTTGTATAAAACCATCCTGCGCCATTTCCCTTTCAAATCTATCCATACCTTTTGCACGATCTTTAACTACCGCAACAACTGCTTCGGGCAAAGTGTTTTCCTGTATATACCAGGTTTGCAGGTTTCCATCTATTCGGAACATTATATGAGTTTTATTACCGCTGCGAGGAATAAAATGAATATCGCTTGCACCTTTTCTTACACCCTCAACAAGAGCACCCTCAACAAGATTTATAAGAGCACTTTTATTGATTTCCGCATCAAGTTCCTGTTCATCAAGCGATGATTCATCCCGGTCTTCAATATCTAAATTGTTCTCCTCCTGCATTGCCTTAAGAAAAACATTTTCCGGAGGGACAATAATATTGATAAGTTTTTCGTAATCTTTTTTGTTGATAAAAATTACTTCGTACTTTTTAGCATTAAGACCGAAGGCAATCTTTGGGATGTTCCTATCAGTCGGATCAATTGCAGCAATGATTAATTTTTCTTTATTCCGGTCATCGAACATAAAAGGAATAATACAATGTTGAAGCATTTCCTTTTTTAGTTCTTCGCCGGCACCATTAATCATGCTTTTTATGGATTCAAGTCTGCTCTCAGGAATTTCTTCTGGGCGTGTTTCAAGCTCTCGGAAGGCATATAATACAGCTACTTCACGGAAAATTGTATCGTGATCAAATTTAAAATCCTGTACCAGTATCTGTGCAAGATTTCTTTTGATCTTACTGCGGTCATTTGCTTTCGCATTAATTGCTCTCTCGAGCATTTGAGCATCAATTATCCCCTTCTTAAAAAGAAGATAACCAATTTTATCCGTCATCTCGAGATTAGTATCAATCATTCAATAAAATTCAATTTGTTTATTGGAACTTAATAAAAAAAATATTCTGTTAAAATAAAATTTTTGAAAAATGAAAAAGTACTCGACTAACTTTAAGTCCAGGTGACTTTGTTGCTCTATTTAAAATAAAAAAAATACACCAACCTGTTTATTAAAACCACCTCACCCTAATCCTTATCTTCCCGCTTCGATAAGAGAAGCGGGACAAGTAAAAGAGAGGGACGTTTTCTCAGATATTCTAGCTCCCCTTCTCTTTCTAAGAGAAGGGGTTGGGGGATGAGTTCAAAGAACATATAATAAAAAAATTTATCTCGCTTATTCGTAAAAACTAACTCACCCTAAATCCCTCTCTTACAAAGAGAGGGACTTTTTCTCAAATATTCTTATTCCCCTTCTCTTTCTAAGAGAAGGGGTTGGGGGATGAGTTCAAAGAACATACAATAAAAAAA
>DAIRCT010000048.1:0-6953 GCA_036796535.1 Ignavibacteriaceae bacterium | reverse complement strand
CCCCTTCTCTTATGAAGAGAAGGGGCCGGGGGATGAGTTAAAAGAATCACTAAAAAAAATTACTTGCTCAACTGCTTGTGAAAACCAACTCACCCTAATTCGCCGCGGCGAACCTCTTTTCCCGCTTCGATGAGCGAAGCGAGGCGAGGAAAAGGGAGGGACTTTTAAAAACTTTTTTTCCTAAACTATATTTTGCTCTACATAAGTATTTGCATTAGATGCAGCACCCGGTGTCTTTGGTCTTACTGTAGCTGTTTCTGCTGATACTAGAGTTAATAATATCATTACAACCATTATAAACATTGCAATACCAACTTGTATTAACTCAATTAAGTTTTTTAATTTATAAACTGTTTCAGCTTCATAATAGTTTGCAAGTTGAAGTGCCGTATTTTTAATTGTTCCTGTTTCTTCTCCGGAGTGAAACCTTGATAATGCTGTTTCCGTAAACACTCCGCTTGCTTCAAATGCGTCTGTAATTCCAGTGCCCTTTTTTATCATAAGCGGAATAGCGACGTTTTTAACTCTATCTTCAAAGTATCTGTTACCCGATGCCTCGGCTGCAATTCTAATTGGTTCGATACTTTCTGCTGAACCACTGTAAAGAGTATAAAATACTCTGCAAAAAACTTCTATTAATGTTTTATGAACAAGAGAGCCCATAACGGGTAATTTAAGTACGTATTGGTCAATTAAAAATTTTCCTTTATCAGTTTTTGCAAACTGCCAAAATGCAATTGGTGGAATGATAACAAAAGCGGCAACAAGGTATGGATTACCAACAAGAAAATCACTTATCTTTAATGTAAAGGCAGTCATTGGAGGAAGTTCAACTCCAAATCGAACGAACAGTTTTGCTGTTTCCGGAAAAATATATCCTACATAAAATATAACGGCAAGAAATAACACAAACACCGTAACCATTGGTGTGATAAGCGCGCTTCTCATATTTTTTCTAAACTCTTGATTTCTTTCCAAAAACTTAGCCGTGGCAAGATATATCTCTGTCATATTACCGCTCTTTGAAGCTAACCCCAGCATATAAGCCGTAAACTTACCAAACACATCCTGATACTTTAAAAAGGTTGCCTGGCTATCAGCGCCTTTTTTAAGTTCATTATTTATTTCCTTTAAAGTGTTACGTAAAGTTGCGTTCTGGGTATCATTTATAAGTAGCGTTAAAATTTCGCTGTAGGATAATTTCTGCTGCAAAAGTTCTGCACTGATCTTTACAAATGTTACAATATCAGCAACGGGAGGTTTTGATTGAAAGTCTAAAAGTTTTTTATTGACAGAAAGTACTTTGAAGCCCAAACGAGTAATAGCGTCTTCAACTTCTTTTTTATTAAAAGCTTTCTGCTCGCCTCGTATTGGTTTATCATTACCTTTTTGTGCTTTGTAAAGAAAGGTGGATTTTTTTTCTACAGATAAAAGCTTGACCTGATTCTTTTCAGCAAGTTTCTGAATTTTTTCTTTACCTTCTTTTGTGGTAACGGCGGCAAGTGTACCTGTAATTGTTTGTCCGTTTAACTTTTGTGCAGTGAATTTAAACTCTACCATTTTTTACTCTTAATTTATTGATCTAAGTTTTGTAAACCATATTCAAATATAGTTCCAATTTTTTTATTTAATTTTAGCTCAATTATGCGGTTTTTCTTTGACGAGTTTGGTAAATATATGTAAGTGGAAAGCCGGCGTGTAAAAAATACTTACAGAATTTAGTGGTTTAAATATATAAAATATCCTTACCAAGAATATTTTATCCAAGTACAATCTGGCTTGTTAAATAATATATAAGACGTTGTAAGTCTTTGTCTTTTTGATTTATACCAGAAATGCTTTCGGTATCTTTAATGTCGTTTGAGATAATTGTGCTTGAAAGTTTTTAAGAACTAAATTCATTTTTATTTATATGTAGAGACTTCTGAAAAATTATTTTCTGGTCATCGGTCATTCCCACGAAAGTGGGAATCTAATACAAAATCAATGGATTCCCGTTTGCACGGGAATGACATTCTGAATAATTCAGAAGTCTCTATTTGATTAAAAATGTTATGTTTCTTGGTACTAAAACGTGCTGGAGTGATATATCGTCAATAATGTTTTATAGGACATAAACTTTATCTCCATCTTACTAAATCTTTTTAAAATTAAAAAGGGCTGATAATATTTAAATCATCAGCCCTGTAAAATCAATATCTCAATGTTTTATTAGTACACTAAGAAGCTGTAACTACTCTAGCATTTATTGATGTTGGTGTAACAGTACAAACCACGGTCCAACCGGTATATCCAGTAGCAGCTAATGGGGTACCTGTAATTGTACAATTTGTAGTACTCTGCCCGCTTATAACATAATTTGCTGAAGAGGTGGTTAAAAGATTTGCTGGAACTACCTGCCCTGGAGTACTAGTGGTTCCAAATCCTACGAAACTATTACCGCCACCGCCAAGTGCTGTTGGTTTTTTGAAATACTGTTGAGCCATTGCCCCTAAATTGGTTGCTTCAGATACTATTGTATCTTTTGCTGATTCCTCTGCATTAGCATTAAATAAATTAATACCAACGACTACTGCGATACCTACTATGATAACGCCAAGAACGATTAAGAGAAGTTGTTGTTGACCCATTGTGAGTCTCCTTTGTTTGTTGTTTGTTTATTAGTTAATTAGTGAACAAAAAATATTAGAACAGTTTAATTAATTATCATCGTTTGAATACCCGTGCCTGTAACTGTGAATTTAACCTTTACTGAATCTGTACCAGAGACTAACTCATTTCCCGTGCCAATAATCTCTACCGTATTTGCCCCTACATTTGCAGTATAGGACCCATTTGCACTATGCACCATTTGCGAAGGAATTTCCCAACCAGTAAAAGTGTACTGACCACCTCCATAGGTAGAGGGCTTATGATAATATTCTCTAGCGTTATTTGCTACAACCATACCTTCATTAATAAGCTGGTCGCGTTTATGATCAATTGAATTTTGTCTGAACAGAATAATTCCAAACAAAATTGCAATTCCTACAATAATAACGCCTAATACAATTAAAAGTAGTTGTTGTTGACCCAAAGTAATGTTCCTTTAATCATTAATAAATTTCTTTCTATAAATATGCCAGAGGTTAACTCTATATTTTTAATATAATTATAGAGTTTTTCTAAAATATTACCTTAAATGTTTGAAAATTTTACCTGTGATTTTTACCGAAGCTGTAATTTCTTCACAGGTTTTCACTCAGACTCTGGACAATTTTTTTAAGAACTAATGCTTTTGAATTAAAAGCATTGTGTAGTTAGAGAAAAGTGTGCCAGATCGTGTACCAAATTTTTCGTATAATCCATTTCACTTGGCTTATCGAAAGCTAATAATAAAATAACGGTAAATATTACGGGTAGATTTTTCCTTTGGGAAAAATTTTCAATTAATATCATGATGCAAAAACGTTGGGTCTCAACTTCGTCTTTAGTTAAAATAAAGTATTCCCGAATACATTATTATCTCATCAATCTTTCGATAAAATTGGCCTAATCTTGGCTTAAGTACTTTAAATTTAAGTTTTATTATTTAATTAGATTTTTAAATATTTTAATCAGTACAAAATAAAAATTATGATTTAATGATATTTCCCCTATCTAAAAAGAAGTCTGTTTTAATAATTCTAAGCTTACTTTCCATTATCTATATCCAATCAAATTTTTATCAGTTAATCTTTTTGGATGATGATACGATAGTATCCAATAAATTTACGGAGACGAGTTTAAACGAAAAAATCAGCTCTTCATTTACATCAAATTTTCTTAACGGGCATTATTATCGTCCCATTACATCCCTTACTTTTGTTGCTGACTCAATCCTTGGGGAACAATCCTATTTTTTATACCACCTTACTAATTTCTTAATTCATTTGTTTACAAGCATTGTTATCTTTTTAATTATCGAAGCTTTAGGATATTCATTAATTACTTCCCTTATTGCAGCATTATTATTTGCTCTGAACCCACTTCACATAAATGCTGTTGGCTGGATTGCTGGCAGGGGTGATTTATTAACTGCGTTTTTTTCTGTTTCAGCTCTATTAATTTTTTTAAAATTTATAAAACAGAATAAAACGATATTACTACTCCCTATTTCTCTCCTCCTTTTCTTTGCATTATTATCTAAAGAGGTTGCTTTGCTTGTTCCCTTTCTCTTTCTCGTAATTTACTTTATTGAAAAGAAGGAGTTGTCACTGAATAAAAACAGTATTGGTTTATTGTTAATGATTGTGGCTGTTTTAGGT
The DNA here is from genome assembly GCA_036796535.1 of Ignavibacteriaceae bacterium. Classification (GTDB taxonomy): domain Bacteria; phylum Bacteroidota; class Ignavibacteria; order Ignavibacteriales; family Ignavibacteriaceae; genus IGN3. The sequence goes on along the minus strand of DAIRCT010000048.1, from coordinate 2,667 downwards.
TCTTATTACTTATTAAGAGTTAAGTTTTTATCAGGTGTTCATATAGATAAATTTTCATTTACAACTTACTATAGAAATATTCTCGTTCTGCCAGAGACGATTTCGAAGTTTTTCATACCGATAGGAATAAAAGCATTACCCAGCATTGAAGTATTCACATCAATTTCCGGTATAATCATTTTTATTATACTTTTATTAATTCCGTTCAAGTTAGATTCCATCAACAAATACAGATATTATTTTGGGCTTTTATGGTTTATTATCCTTTTGATTCCTGGCATGGTTTTCAGAACAATGGAACAAGACGGATTCTATTATTGGGATTGCAGATCCTATCTTCCATCAGTTGGACTTATTTTAATGGCAGCGGAAATAATTAAAGTAATTAACTTACAGAAGTGTAAAAAAATTTGTTTTTCAGTTATCGTGGTTTATCTTTTAATCTTAAGCACATTCACTTTTATAAAAGTTAAAATGTATGAAAATCCGATTAGATATTGGAATGCTGTTAAGGCTGACTATCAAACTCGTTATCTTCCGTACCTGGGTTTATACAATTATTATAATCATTCTAAAAGTTTAATAAATGCAGAGATTCAATTATTAGGTACATTAAAAATTAGTCCTGCAGATTTTACAATTAGAAAAATGCTTTTAGATTTTTATCTTCTGAATAATGAAAAAAGAAAAGCGTTAACTTTAGCAGAAGAAACATTAGAAAAGGATATGTTAGACTCAGATTATTTTATTGAAAATTTTGTTTCATTGTGTATTGAGTTAAACCAGAGTAATAAGATTAATGATTTATTGATAAAATATTCTGGAGATTCTATTAAAATAAAAGAGATTAGCAAAATATTAAACGAATACACAAGTATTAAAAAAGATGGGGAGACATCAAAATAAAATATATCCTCGAGAAGAACATTAAAATAGTTATAATTTTATTCTTCAAAAATTAACTGCAATTGCTAAGAACTTAATAAAATAACATCAATAAATATTTAATATGTACATTAATCATATAGATAAAAAAACGACAATACTTTTTTTTGTAATAATACTGATTTTTATTTTACCTCAGATTTATTTGTGGAATCATATAACAGATGATGCATATATTTCTTTTAGGTATGCGGAACGCTTGCTGGAAGGTAAGGGACTGACTTTTAATGATGGGGAAAAGGTGGAAGGTTTTTCGAACCCTCTTTGGATATTTATTTTAGCATTAACTTCAAAAATTACGACGGTAGATATTCCCACGCTATCTAAAATTTTGGGCTTTTTATTCAGCGGCTTGACATTGTTATTTACCTTATTAATTACAAAAATTCTTTTTGATAAATCAAAGGCGAATCTGCTTCTAATTTTTATTGCTTCTATTTTTTTCTTTACTCCAGGCTATCATGTTTATAGTACAGGAGGACTTGAAGTTCCTCTATTTAGTTTTTTAATAACCTCGGTGACCTATTTTTCAATTTCAGAAAGTAAAAACCATTTAATAATTGCTGCTATATTAGCTGGATTCTTAGGTATTTGCCGTCCTGAAGGCTTGCTATATATATTATTATGGCTGTTGTTTACATATAAATTTGAGAGGCAAAATATTAGCTCTTACCTCACAAGAATCGTTATTGCAATACTTCCAAGTATTCTGTATGTGATTTTTAGATTCTATTATTATGGAGAAATATTGCCCAACACAGCTTATGCTAAACCTTCTGGAACCTATTCGTATCTATTCGGGATCGATGATAGTTTTCTGTATCTTACTATTTTTTCAATTCCATTAACTATTATAATTATTTACTATTATTATAAATTCTCAAATAAGCGTAGCAAAATATTTGTAACAATTTCCGGTTTTCTATTAGCCAATTTAATTTTTCTGGTTTATTCCGGTGGCGACTGGATGCTTTTAGGTAGATTTTTTTTACCAGTCTGGCCTATAATAGTTATTGCATTTTCTTACTTATTACTCAACTTCCTTAATTCAATATCAAGTGATTCTTTTACATTTAAATATTTATCCTATTTATGTCTCGTCTCAATAATAATTACCCAGGTTTTGCTCTTTAAGGAACAGTGGTTTGAATATCAATCAAACAATAATATTGCCAATGTTATGAAGGGTAATGATCAATTAAATACAGGAAAATGGCTTAGTCATAATATAAAACAAAATTCTACAGTGGCAACTTTTCGACTTGGGGGAATTAGTTATGGGGCACCCGGACTTATTTTCTATGATACATTTGGTTTAACTGATAAGGAGGTGACAAATTTTCGTAGAAAAAAAAGGATTAATTATAATGTGTCCGAAAACCCGGTAATAAAAAGGAAACCTGATGTTTTGGCAATTATTAATGACAACGGATATAGGATGATCACCCTCGAACCTATGAATGGATGGGAAGAGTTTTTGGAAAGCAATTATATTTTCATAAAATCTTTTCCCCAAGGTTTAGGATTCTCATTTGAAATATGGATTGACAAAAATGTAAAAGAAAAAATTCTAGTTAAGAATGCGCTTTAATCAAAAAGAGCAAAAATAAATCTGAAAATAAAAATTCAATCAGAGGTAAATTACTTAATAATTCTATCTCACCTTAATATGCAACTCCCTCAACTGCTCTTCAGAAACTGTGGATGGCGAATCATCCATCA
>DAIRCT010000047.1:0-24002 GCA_036796535.1 Ignavibacteriaceae bacterium | reverse complement strand
TTAAAAACATTTTTGCCTTTAGATGATGAAGTGTTAATTCAAAAATATCAAAATATATTGTTAAATGCTCTTTAGTATAAATCATTGTAATCTGATTGTCATCCTGAGCCCGTCGAAGGATGACACTTTATAAACTACTCACAAAAGTCATATTTCGACAAGTTCAATATGACAGATAAGAAAACTTTCAATAAACTACCTGTTTTAGCAATCACTTTTTCTCCAGAAAATTTTTTTATCTAATTGTATTCCTTAATTAATTTTATTAAGTATTGGATACATCATTTGAGGAAATTATGGAATTATCACGCGAACAACTAATTCAACAAAAAAAGATTCAGCTAAAAGCCATTGATTTAGCTTTAGGTATTTTAGTTGGAATGCTTTACGGCTATGCGATTAATAATTTAATGGTAGGCGTTTTTATTGGGATAGGCATTGGATTTTTCAAATGGATTAACAGCATTCCGTTTTGGGGAGTTTTTATTTTAACTATTGTTTTTTGGTTTATTGTAATATTCTTAAAATAACTACGAGCTAAAAATGAGTGAAAAACAAAAACCCGAAATAGGTTCAATCACGTGGTGTGATTTAACAGTTCCAAATGCTGAAGAAGTAAAAGATTTTTATGCTAAAGTTGTCGGATGGATACCCGAAGGATTATCAATGGGTGATTATAATGATTATACAATGATTGCCCCAGAAAGTAATAAAGTTGCTGCAGGCGTTTGTCACGCACGTGGATTAAATGCAAAACTTCCTCCGCAGTGGTTAATTTATATAACGGTTGAAGATGTTGATCAGAGTGCTGAGTCTTGCATTCAGCTTGGTGGAAAAATCATAGTTGAACCGAAGAATATGCCCGGGTATGGCAGATATTGTGTTATAAAAGATCCGGCAGGTGCGGTTTGTGCTTTGTTTAAACCGGAATGAATCCTTAAATTTCAACAAACCCAGTTCCTTTAAGGAACTGGGTTTGTTATTAAAAGTTTATTTTACCAATCCAACTTCCTTTAAACATCTTTTAATCCGCTCATAAGTTTTTTTGATATCGTTGTCGAGTCCGATTGAAATTCTAACAAGCCCTTCGCTTAATCCCATTGCTTTTCTTTCTTCTTCCGGAATTTCTGATGAAGTGCTGTGTCCCGGTGAAGAAAACAAAGTTTTAAAGTAACCTAAACTAACTGCAAGATATCCAACCTTATTCTGCTGCATTTTTGCCATTAGCTCGTTTGCTTTTTCAGTCGTTCCTGCATCAACTGCAAGCATACCGCCAAATCCAAATCCTTCATTCATTATTTTTTTAAGCAGCTTATGACCATTGTGGGATTTAAGTCCCGGGTAGAAAACTTTGCAACCAAGTTTTTCAAGATGCTCAGCAAGGTATTGTGCATTCTCGCTGTGTTTTTTAATCCTGATATGAAGTGAATGGATGTTTTTCATTATTGATGCAGCACGATAACTATCTAGTACAGGACCAAGAAGCATTGATGCGCCTGAATTTATATCAGTTAATTGATTAATAAATTCTTTCGTACTACAAACACACCCGGCAACACAATCGCTTGTACCATTAATAAATTTTGTTAAACTATGCACTACAATGTGTGCACCTAAATGAATCGGTGAAATTATAATCGGGCTAAAAGTATTATCAACCATTAACTTTATGTTATGGTGATTTGCAATTTTCGATAACTCAGGTATATCCGCAATTTCCAATAACGGATTACTAACAGATTCGCAGTAGATAACTTTTGTTTTTTTTGTGATAGCTTTTTTTACGGCATTAAGATCCTGAGGATTGACAAACTTAACTGTAATTCCATATTTAGGTAAAAAGTTTTTGAAGAAGGCATAAGTACCGCCGTAAATAGTTCGACTGGAAATTATCTCATCACCGGCGCCGCACAATTGTAAAATAGCGCAGCTAATTGCAGCCATTCCCGATGCTGTAACAATTGCTGCTTCAGAATCTTCTAACTTCGCAAGTGCTTCGGCAAGATATTTATTTGTTGGATTCCAGTGTCGCGAATACAAAAAACAACCTTCAATTTCGTGTTCAAATAATTCATTCATAGTTTGCGGATTAAGAAATGTATAGGTTGATGAATCCGTTATTGATGGATTAACATCCCCATATTCTCCAAACACAAGATAATCTTGTATTTCAACACTCGGATCATAGTGATGCATAATTTTACTCCTAAGTTTTATTCCCAATTTTTAGTTTTAATAAACAATTTTAATTTTTCTATTACTAAATTACGATTAGTTAAAGATTTATTTCATAAAATAACTCCCAAAATTTAAAATGAATGAAAAACAATTAGCTGCTGAAAAATCAACTGAGTTTATTAAAGATGGAATGACACTCGGGCTTGGAACAGGTTCAACTGTTTTTTTTCTAATAAATAAGCTTGCAAAGCTTGTTAAAGATGGATTGAATGTTAAATGTGTTTCAACCTCTCATCAAACAAGTGAACTTGCTAAAGGATTAGGAATTAAAATTGTAGATCTGGATGAAGTTGATCATATCGATCTTACAATTGATGGTGCGGATGAAGTGGATATCAAATTAAATGGAATTAAAGGCGGCGGAGGTGCTTTATTATTTGAAAAAATCGTAGCAACAGCATCCGAAAAAGTTATATGGATTATTGATTCTTCCAAGTATGTGGATAAATTGGGTAAATTCCCTTTACCTGTAGAAGTGATACCGTTTGGCTCTGATCATATTATTAAAAAATTTTTTGCGCGTGGATATAATCCAAAGAAAAGAATGAATGGTGAAGATATTTATAGAACAGATTCCGGTAATGAAATAGTTGATCTTCACTTAAATGAAATTGACGATTCAATAAAACTTGAACGAGATATCAAACTAATTCCCGGCGTTGTTGAGGTTGGATTATTCAACAACATTGTTGATGTATTAATAATTGGAAGAAATGATTCAACTGAAATTTTGAAGAGAAACAATTAACAGTTTAGATTGTTATTTATCTGCTTCTAATTTTTTCAATTCCTGTGATACTTTTCTTGAGTTAATAAATCCAAAAATCAAAAGCGCTACTAAAAAAAGTACGACGCCAATTTCTGTAAAACCCATTTTACATATTCCTTTCCTTTAAGATTATAGCAAAACTTGCACAATGTTTATACCACTTATTATAAAAAATAATTGATTAAAAATTCGTTCTATTCAAAAGAAAGGAATACTAAACGACCTTAAGTTGTAATAATTACAGAGAATTTTTTCTTACTACTTATTTTTGCTAAAAAAAGGTGCCCTTTCAGGCACCTTTCTGGGGGCATGTTATGAAAACGGAAACTTACTATTTCATAAGGACTAATTTTTTTGTTTCAGTAAAGTTTCCTGCTTTTAATTGATAGTAGTAAATGCCGCTTGAAAGATTAGCACCATTAAATTCAACATCAAACGAACCAGCTTCCTTCTGTTCGCTGACTAAACTTTTAACCAGATTTCCAAGGGCATCATAAACTTTTAATTCTACAAATCCAGATTGTGGGATGGTATAACTGATTTTAGTAATTGGATTGAAAGGATTTGGATAATTTTGATTCAATGAATAGCTTAATCCAAAAACTACAGTAACCTCAACTTCTTTTGAGTATTCATATTTCCCATTAAAATCAATTTGTTTTAATCTGTAAGTGTATTTACCAGCCTGGCTTTGTTTATCTGCGAAAGAGTAATTGTGTTGTTCAGACGTTGTTCCATGTCCTTTTACAAAACCGACAGGAACAAATTTATCGGCAACTTTTTTCTGAATCTCAAATCCGTTGTTATTGGTTTCAGTTGCAGTGCTCCAACTTAAATTAATAACTTGCCCATTTACACTTGCAATGAATGAAGTTAGCTCAACTGGAACAACTGTCCAACTTGTATCCATTCCAATCTTAGCCATTTGGGTATTAGTTAATGGGGTTGCATAAAGCATTTGAGCACCATCCGTAACATCACCAATTAATGTCCAATTTTTTGACATCACAAGCGGATCTGTAACGTTTCCATCGTATTGAATGTAATCCAATTTAAAAGATTTTTGCCAATCAGAAGGCATTGGAATTATACCTTTTAACCAGCTAAGAGTACTGTCAGCAGAATTCCACGTTCCGAATTTCATAATTCCATCGGCATTATAATCTGTGATTGCAGGAATATTGCCACCAAAGTTTGCATGACAATCTGTACAGGTTCTGGCACCAGTCTTTACAATTGTATGGGCACTTGATGGTCCAAATGCAATCCATGTTTTTCCTTGATATGATAGAGATTGGAATGATGCCGGATGTACTTTATTGTCTTTTGTTCTGTTTACCAATATTACAAAGTCTTTAATTTGTCTTTGGGCTCTTCTAAGGTGATTCGGAGTATTAACTACAGTTTCAAAGTGACAGTTGTAGCAAGCCAAATTTGTCGAGGAATGGCAAGAGGTACAGTGTATTTTTCCGCCATGTGGATCTACGCTTGGATTTGAGTGTGTATATCCTGCATGGCAACCTGTGTTAGAACAATCTGTAGTAATAGCTCCTGGATCAAACATTGAATTAAATGATGTTCCAACATCACCGTGTAATTCCTCTTTTTTATGACAATTAATACAAGTAAATCCAAGAGTTCTATGAACATCAGATATACCAAGACTTATTATTGCCGCTTCTCTTCCATGACAACCAAGACAATCATTTTGAGTAACCGGTCCAGGGAATGGAAATGTATTGGTCGCATGACAATCCACACAGCTTGGTGTATATGAACTTGTGTATGCAGTTCCATTAGCGTCAGTTGCATCGTGGCATCCTACACAACCTAACTGATTCATTGGAACACCAGTTAATGTTTCAAATCCACCAGTACCGCCATTTGCTACTGTATTGTAAAAATACGGTTTACCATTTCTGGTGGCGTGTAAACTAGTACTAAAGTTTCCCTGAGCATAAGCCCATTCGGTAAACCCGAAAGTTAGAAGTACTAAAAGTGTAACCGAAATTTTTCTCATATAATTTTTCTCCCTTTAATATTAAGTGTTAATTAAGATTTATTCTTTAGAACTAAATAGTTTTCAATTGCTAAAATTATTTCCTGAAATCTCTTATCATCTGTATGTAACAGGTACAATTGTTTAAAAAATTCCAGCGATTTATTTACATCACAGTAAAGCCATAAAATTCCTAATACTAATTTCAAATCAGATGAGTTTTCTTCGTAAGGAAGTATCTTTCCATATTTTTCTGTCAACTCAGAACAAGGACAGTCATCGGCGATAGGATCAGTTTTGGTAATCGCTTCAATATTCTCTTTAACTAATTCATAGAAGAGATCAAATCCTTTTTCTAATTCTCCTGTTTGTATTAAACAAACGATTAGTCTTTTTCTAACGGATAAATTTTGGGGGTCACGTGCATAGACCTTTGAAAAGGTAGCAGCAGCCATCGAATAGTTTCTGGTAAGGAAATACTGATTACCTAACATCTCACTCATAGTGAACTTTGAAAGGCAAAAGGTTTGCCAGTGATTATTGTGAATAAATTAAAAAATGATAGGTTTTTTTTGAACATTTCGTTTCAAGTGAAACGATAAAATGGGGATAGTGTTGCTAACTATATAAATTAAAAAGTCTTATGATATTTGAAACGTATCGTTTCAATAAAAAGAAATTGAAACATTTATTGTTTCTCTTCGGTGTGCAGGTTTTTTAGCATTCTCCATAAGGTTGTTCTCCCGATTCCCAATTCCTGAGCAACTTTTGTTTTATTCCATTGATGTTTCTCTAAAAGTTTAACAAGCTGAGAAGTATTATCCCTCTTCAAATCTTCTAATGCATCTACACGATTGACAGTATTATTCTTTCTGAATGAAGAAGGTAAGTTGTTTATAGAAATATTTTTCCCCCCTTTACTTCTAACAATAAGATATTCAATCGCATTTTCAAGTTCACGAACATTTCCGGGCCAGGAATAATTCATTAAGATTTCCAGTGCATCATCATCAATGTCTTTTATTTCTTTTTTATAGATTTTAGAATATTGCTGTATAAAATTTGAAACTAGATATGGAATGTCTTCTTTTCTTTCCCGTAAAGCAGGTACATATATTGGGATAACATTTAATCTATAATAAAGATCTTCTCTTAATTTACCTTCTGCTAAAGATTTTTTAATATCAACATTTGTGGCTGATATTATTCTAACATCTGTTTTGCGGGTAACAGATTCACCCACGCGTTCAAATGTTCCTTCCTGCAAAACTCTTAATAACTGAACTTGAGTTTGTAAAGGCATCTCAGCAACTTCATCTAAAAAAATGGTTCCTCCGTTTGCAAGTTCAAATCTTCCTGGTCTATCTTTAATTGCATCTGTATATGCACCTTTAACGTGACCAAATAATTCACTGGCTAATAAATTCTGTGGAAAAACAGAGCAATTAACTTTAAGAAATGGTTTTTCTTTTCTTAAACTAGTTGCCTGAATAGCGTTTGCAATTAATTCCTTTCCAGTGCCAGATTCGCCATGAATTAGTACCGCTGCATTTGACTCAGAGATTTCATGAATTAAAGAAAAAATCTCCTGCATACTTTTACTATGCCCAATAATGCCAAGGAAATTAAATGGTAAAATTGTTTGACTATTATATTTTATTGCTTCGGTAAGATCACGAAAAGAAATTACTCCACCCACAGGATCGTTATTACTATTTCTAAGAATTGCAGCGTTAATCTTTATGGGTTTCCTAAAACCATTTTTAACTTCTATGGTTGAGTTATGCTCAAACAAATCACTCTCTGATTCTAAGACTAATCCTATCGGGCATTTAGTTTGAATGGCATCACATTTAAAAACATACTTACAAAATTGCCCTATTACTTCCTCTTTACTATATCCTGTAATTTGTTCTGCGGCTTTGTTAAAAAAATTAATCTTAAAATTTTTATCAACAGTAAAAACACCTTCAGCTAAAGAGTTTAATATTTCCTGATTAAAATTGTTTTCTTCCATTGTATTATAAAAATATATTTAGAGACTTCTTAAAAATTCAATGCGTCATTCCTGTGTAAACCTGCCTTACTGGCAGGCACGAATCCATTGATTATTAAGTAGATTCCCGTCCGTTAGTTAACGGATCGCGAGAATGACAGTCAATTCGAAATCTATTTTTCAGAAATCTCCATTTAATAGATTATTGTAAAAATTGCCTAAAACCATATCTAAAAATAAATAAATTAACTTTGATGTTCTTGTCTTAAAAAATCATTTATTTCTTTAACTGGATTAAAAGTGCTGATAGGAACTTCCACAAATATTGTATTCCAATAAGCCATACTTCCGTTCCATAAGCCGGGTAATTCCAAAGCTTTTAATTCAATTCCATCTTTGGATTTTTTTGTAATGATTCCACTTTCGGTATCAACATAGTTTTTAAGATTAAATTTATTTCCTTTATAATCCATAACACCACACACAATATCAACAGGATTAAAATGAGTTGATTGTTTAAAAATGTTCCTTTGATTTTCATTATTCATATCAACTTGTGCTTGCTCAATTATCTGCAGTGATAAACTTCCATCATCATCCTTTACCCAAAATGGTCCTCCACCGGGTTCACCTTCATTTTTAACCATTCCGCAAACTCTTAAAGGACGATTAAATTTTTCAAATAAAAAAATCTTTTTCTTATCAACACTCCAATTCTTAAAGTCATATGGAAATGTAATAGAAAGAGTTTGCTCTGCAAATTTAATCATGCTATTAAAATTTGATCCATCTAAATCATTATCCTTTAGAGATTGCAAATAATTAAAAATCACTTGTTGTGTTTTAACCAGCAAACCGATAAGTAATTTTTTATAGTGTATTGTATCTGCAGCTAATCTTTCAACAGTAAGATTATCAATATTTTTTATAACTATGATATCAGCATCAAGTTCATTAAGATTTTCTAATAAAGCTCCATGTCCTGCGGGCCTGAATATAATATCACCATTCTTATCAAATAGAATTTCATTTTTTTCATTTACAGCTATCGTATCAGTATATTTTTTCTGGAATGAGTATGATATATCAATCTTAAAATCTGTGTTTATCAGTTTTAACTTTACTTTATTAATTATCTGATTCAAAAGAATTTCATTCTCTTCAGAAATTGTGAAATGAATATGAACTTTATTATTTATATCCGCAGCATAATGAAGAGATTCAAACACCTGTTCTTCAAAGGCAGTTCTACTTTCATCATCATAACGATGAAATTTAATTGCACCTTTGGGTTTGGATAAATAATCCAGACCTGGCTCAAACAAAATAGATTTTATGATTAGTCCCGGATCCTCTGAGATAAGATTTTGAATATCAAAATCGTCTTTAGCCAAGGCACTTTTCATATCATCATAAAAAGCAAACTTTTTTAGATTAGTTAAAAAATCATAAACATATTTACATTCTTTATCATCCTCTGAAAGGGATTTTAATTCCCGCAATGAAAATTTAGGAAAACGATTAAGGACTGAAAAAAGTTTCTGAAACATTCTGGAAGCTGCACCTGAAGCAGGAACAAATTTAGTTATCCTGCCGCTAAGCGAGGCGGTATTAAATTCATTAATCAAATCAGAAAATTGATTTTCTGGAATCTGGACTATTCCATCACCTGGCGTGCAGGGTTTAACAAGCTCAGGAATTTTTACGCCGGAGATAAAAAGATTGAGCTGGTGCTCTATAGTTTGGAGAGATATTTCTTTCTTTTTAATTGAATTAAAATATCTCTCCACTTTAATTAACTCTTGTTGAATTAAATCCATCTGGTAATAAACTTATACAAAATTAAAAAATCTTTCCTGGCAAAATTATCAGAATTAAAACGACCAGTTAACAATCGGGAAAAACGGAAATGCTCCGCCTTGTTTAATTATATTTATTAATCCAATCTGTAAACCATACATACTACCGGCATAATTAACAAAGCCCAATTGTAATCCACTAACTTTTCCTTTATGATAGTTTACAAAGCCCCATTGTAAACCTTCAAACTTTCCATCAGTTACATTTACAAAACCATTTTGAAATCCCAGGAAACCATTATCAACAAGGTTTACAAAACCAAATTGCGCACCGACTTGTTTACCTGTTGTTGAATTAATAAAACCCCAGTCAATTCCACTTACATTATTATTTTTTCCATAAATAATATTTAAACGCAGCCCTGTTATCGATGTGTTTTCAGGAAATATCTGGACCGGGTTAAACAACGCCACCTGAATTGGTTTATCCTGTGCTTTAATATTGGCGTTAAAAGCAAATAATGAAATAAACAAAACAAAGCATATTGTTGTTAATCTTTTCATTGCAAGATCCTTATTTGTTAAAAAATATTTTGTTTGGTGGTTTAGATATAAAAATCTGAACTGTAAATCAAGTTTCTTTAAGACAAAACTAACTTTATATTAGACAAATATTTAAAAGAGCAAATCTTGACACTCAGGATTGTTTTATAATACTGTTTCTTATGCAGCAAATCAAAATCTTTAGCTAAATTTGTATAACAAATTTTTAAATTTTTATGAAGTTTATTCTATATTTTTTTATTGCAATCCTGATAAATTCTCATGGTTTTGCACAGCTATTTCAAATTAAATTTAATATAAATGACAGCGCACAAAACAGACCGGTTTCAAATGCAAATATTAGTTTATCGGATAAGTTCTTTTCAACAAGTAATAATTCGGGTTTATCCTTAATAAATAATATTCCGAAGGGAATTTACTCTTTAAAAATTTCTCACATTGGCTATCAGTCTTTTACACAAAACATAACTTTGATTTCTGATACAACATTGGATATTCAATTAATTCCAACTAGTATTAGATTAGATGAAGTTCTGGTAATATCCGGCAGATATGAACAGAATATAAATCTTCTCCCCTATTCTATGTCTGTAATCCAGAGTTCAGATATCAAACTTAATCCTTCTCAAACTGTTTCTGATTTGCTAAAAACAGAACCGGGAATTTCATTACTGCGTGATGGAGTTTGGGGAACTGAAATAAGCATACGTGGTTTGAATCGCTCTAACATTATTACTTTGATTGATGGCGACAGAGTTGAAACATCAACAGATATTGGCGCACGACTATCAATGATTGATCTTAATGATATTGATAGGATTGAAGTTATAAAAGGTGCTGCTTCATCTCTTTACGGTAGTGGGGCAACAGGCGGAATAATAAATATTATTTCCAAATCAGGTAGTTACAGCAACGATTTTTCTTTAAAGGGAAGTTATTCCGGTGGATTTAATTCTGTTAACAATTACTATTCAAATGGAATAAGCTTCACAGCTTCCGGAAATGAATGGGTTACAAAAATCGGCGGTAGTTATAGAAAAGCGGGAAACACAAAAACACCTAACGGCGAACTTTACAACAGCCAGTTTGAAGATAATAGTTTAAATGCTCTTTTTCAGTTAAGTCCATTTGAAAATCATGAAATAAAATTTAACTACCAGCAATTCAAAGCTATTAATGTTGGAATTCCTGGTGCTGCCCCGCTGTTTCCAAATAATGCTAAAGTAACTTATCCTGAAGAATTAAGAAGATTGATGAGCGTTGAATATAAAATAAATAATCTCAGTAGTTCGTTCGTAAAATTATCAGCAAAATATTTTCATCAATTTATTTCACGAGATGTTGAAAATATTCCCGGTACAATTCAATTTATTCCTGGCGCAAATGGGCAGCCACCTAAAAGAGTAAGTGTTTTAAAAATCAGTCCCGGTGCCGATCATAATGTTGATGGATTTCAAACTCAAGCCGATTTTAACTTTACCCGCAATTATCTTATTGCAGGATTTGATTTTTGGAAAAGAAATTATTCAGGGCTTAGAACTAAAGATCAAAGAATCGAAATACTAAATCCAACTGATTCATCTACAGTAAGCACTAATTATAAAACCATATTTGAAAAACCTTTGCCGGATGCCAATTTTTATAGCGCAGGAATTTATGCACAGGATGAAATCAAATTAGTTGATAATCTAAATCTAACTCTTGGTAGTAGATATGATTTTATCTGGTTAAATAATTCGGAGACGAAGAATCCATTATATGAGGTTAACAATGGGATTACTAATAACAATCCAGCAGGACAAAAAATAATTTGGAATTCCGAAACTGCAAAAAACAAATCTTATACTTTTAACCTCGGATTAGTTTATTCAATTAATGATCACTCAAATATTTCACTTAACGCTGCAAGATCATTTCGTTCCCCTTCGCTCGAAGAAAGATATCAATACATTGATCTTGGAAATTTAATACGAGTGGGAGATCCTAATCTTAAACCTGAACAGGGATATTTTTTTGATCTCGGTTTTAGATTCTTCCAAGATGATCTGAAAATTACGACTAGCATTTTTTTAAATACATTAAATGATCTTGTTTCAGAAGTGCCTGGAATTTATGATGGACGAAACGCATTAATAAAAGTAAATATCGGTAAAGCTTTGTTGTATGGATTTGAATATTCTGTAAACGTTAAGTTGATTGATCGGGTAAGTATTTACAATACTCTTTCCTATGTTCGTGGAAAAAATCAAAAAGATAATTTAGATCTTCCTCAGATTCCTCCATTAAACAGTTTAACGGGTGTAAAATATTTTATTTCAGATTGGTTAAGTGCCGATTTATCAGCTACCATTTTTGATTCACAGAAAAAAGTTGCACCCGGTGAATTGCAAACACCCGGCTATACGTATTTTAATCTTCAAATTGATTTAACAAATATTCAGATTGGAAAAATTAGTTTAGGATTTAGTGCAGGAATAGAAAACATTTTAGATAAGAGTTATCGAGATCATCTTTCCTCTAACCGTGGTTTAATAGTAAGCGAGCCCGGCAGAAATTTTTTCATAAAAACTAATATTTCTTTTTAATCAAAAAAACTATTGTAAGATTTTATGACCTGGTTTTTTATTGCGTTAACATCAGCTTTTCTATCGGCATTTGCTGCAATCACACAGAAAAAAGTTTTATTCAATCTTGGCGCACTTGAATTTTCATTTCTATTGTCATTGGTGAATTTATTATTCTCAATTCCTTTTTTCTTTTTTATAGATTACGCAACAATCAACACCTTTAACCTTTTAATACTTTTTATTAAATCCATTATTGGCGTTGGTGCATTTTTTTGTGTGATGTTATCTTTAAAAAATCTTGAGATAAGTAATGCTCTTCCGCTGCTGGCATTAACTCCTGGATTTGTGGCAATATTTGCATTTATTCTTTTAGGTGAATCGCTGAAAATGATTGAGGTTCTTGGTCTACTTTTTCTTATTGCTGGTACATTTATTTTAGAGAGTAAGAACTTTAAAGAATTATTTTTCCCATTCAGCATATTTTTAAAATCAAAATATCATCGATTTATAATTTTAGCTCTGCTGCTTTTTACTGCTTCATCCATTTTAGATAAACTTTTATTAATCAAACTAAATCTCTCACCAATATCATTAACAGCATTTCAGCATATTTATTTTGCGATACTGTTCTCAATACTTTATATCTTTTTTAGAAGTAAAGAAGTAGCTGCGCCGGTAAGCATCAAGAAAAATAATCTCGGGTGGATAGCTCTTATTTCAATCCTAACCATCGGATATCGCTACACACAAATAGTTGCAGTAAGCTTAGCTTCCGTAGCATTAGTTCTTGCTATCAAACGAACATCTGTTTTTTGGGCAACAGTTATTGGTGGAAAATTATTTAATGATAAAGATCTTTTAAAGAGAAGTCTTGCAGCAATATTAATTGTAATTGGAGCTATACTAATTCTAAGAGATTAACTTAAAGATTTATTAAAGTTTTAAAATACTATCTTATCAATTTTCTTTACTACTCTTAGTTTTTGTTCTCCATCTATTTTTTCTGTTTTTATTAAATCGTGATGATCCTGATTTCTTTTCAGCGCCCCATTTTTTGGTGTATACTTTGTCTTTAATCTGTTCAGACTTTGCCGCAGGGTTATTGCTTATCCTGAACGGATGATCATGAATTACAGGAATAGAAATACCAATTAGCTTGTGAATATCTTTAAGATATTCTCTCTCTTCCTCATCACAAAAAGATAAAGCTATGCCGCTCAAACCTGCTCTGCCTGTTCTTCCGATTCGATGCACATAAGTTTCCGGAATATTTGGAATATCAAAATTAAATACGTGTGATATTTTTTCTACATCAATTCCTCGCGCTGCAATGTCGGTAGCAACAAGTACTTTAATGTGCTGGGATTTAAAGTTATTTAGTGCGCGCTGCCTTGCACCTTGCGATTTATTACTGTGTATTGCTTCAGCATGAATTTTAGCTTCATTTAAATATTTGGCTACCAAATTTGCGCTATGCTTTGTCCGGGTAAAGACAAGTGCAGAGTCAATCTTTTCAGTTTTAAGTAAATGAATCAATAATTTTTTCTTATCTGATTTAGCCACAAAATAAACTGCCTGCTTAATTGCCTCCACGGTTTTTGATTCCGGCGTAACCTCAATTTTAACAGGATGTGATAATATTGTATTAGCTAATTTTACGATTTCAGGAGGCATAGTAGCTGAAAAAAATAATGACTGCCTTTTTACAGGAAGCTTTGATATTATTTTTTTCACATCGTGAATGAATCCCATGTCAAGCATTCGATCTGCCTCATCAAGTACAAAAAGTTTTATATGGCTAAGATCGATAAATTTTTGGTTCATCAAATCCAAAAGTCTTCCCGGTGTAGCAACCAGAATATCTACACCTCTTGCCAATTTATCTGTTTGAGCTTTTTGTGATACTCCTCCATAAACAACCGCATTTGTAAGTCCTGTATGTTTTCCATAAGCATCAAAGCTTTCTCCAATCTGGATTGCAAGTTCTCTGGTAGGTGTAACTATTAATGATTTTATAATTTTTTTAGAATGATCTTTTTCTTTTTCAGCACTAAGAATTTGCAAAATTGGGATAGCAAATGCGGCGGTTTTACCTGTGCCGGTTTGTGCACAGCCCAAAATATCTTTTCTTTCAAGAATTAGAGGTATTGCTTGTTCCTGAATCGGTGTTGGTGTTGTGTATCCTTCATTTGCTAATGCAATTTGTATGGGCTTGATAAGTTTTAATTTTTCGAATGACATATTTTTCTTTTCTATCTGCGAGTAAAATCTCTTTAAGTTTTAAACAGCAGTCGGTTAAATTATGAATTGTTGATAATTTGTGTTATAAATTGCTCATCTAAAATTAAGCTATTGTAAGCTCATCTCAAATTATATCGGGTTTTTGGTAATTACGGAATAAGTTCAGATATATGAATAAAAATGTTATTAGAATCATATCTTATTTTCAATGTGATTTTAGTTTTTTGAGATACGGAAATCAAAAATCAATCTGAGCTACAAATATTACTCACAAATATTTCATTACGTTTAAAAAAGATTTTTATTCAATTCAAATTAGTTGACGTATATTTGCAAACAATTTCACTCACTTTTTAAAATTGTTTTTTAATTATTATGTCCAATAATATTTCACAAGTCATTTTATCTGCATTAGAATTAGAAGTTCATTTCGGCGAACAAGTAATACTTAATAAAGCATCATTAAGTGTTCATGAAAATGATCGGATTGGATTGGTTGGAAGAAATGGTGCCGGTAAATCTACTTTCCTAAAAATTATTTCAGGTTTTATTCA
This sequence comes from Ignavibacteriaceae bacterium, assembly GCA_036796535.1. Taxonomy (GTDB): domain Bacteria; phylum Bacteroidota; class Ignavibacteria; order Ignavibacteriales; family Ignavibacteriaceae; genus IGN3. The sequence goes on along the minus strand of DAIRCT010000047.1, from coordinate 9,275 downwards.
ACCGGATTCAGGTGAAGTTGCAAAAAAGAAAAATCTCGTCATCGGATTTCTTTCGCAGGAGTTTACGCTGGATGAGACAAAAAATGTAAAGGAAAATATTCTATCAGGTGCACAATCAGAGTTGGAACTGATTAAAGAATACGAGAAAATTTCTTTTGATTCACCAAAAAAGCATCATCTTGAAGAAAAAATTTTGCAAATGGATTCTTGGAATCTTGATAAGCGTATTGATATTCTTATCCAATCCTTAGATGCACCTGAAGGTGAAAGGGAAATATCCACTTTATCCGGCGGTGAAAAAAGGCGAGTTGCACTTTGCCGTGCACTAATATCTAAACCTGATTTATTAATACTTGATGAACCAACTAATCATCTTGATACCAAATCAATTGAGTGGCTGGAAGATTTTCTATCAACCTACAACGGCACATGTATTTTTGTTACACACGATAGATATTTTTTAGACCGGATTGCAAATAGAATTGTAGAACTTTCTAACGGTAGTCTTTATTCTCACTCAGGAAATTATACCGAGTATTTGATAAATAAAGCTGAAAGACAAGCCGTTAAAGAAGTCGAGGAACGAAAGAGGCAGCTTTTCTTAAAGCGCGAGCTGGAATGGATAAGACGCGGTCCCAAAGCAAGAAGAACAAAAGCTAAAAGCAGAATTGACAATTTTAATGAAGTATCTTCCATCAAAAATAATGAAGTTGAACTTGATGTTGACTTAATAATTCCGCCTGCTGAAAGATTGGGTAAAAAAGTTATTGAACTTAAAGATGTTGGAATCAAACTCGGCAATAAAATTCTCTTCGAAGGTTTCAATTATAATTTTGAAGCAGGTAAAAAGATTGGAGTTGTTGGACAAAACGGTGCAGGAAAAACAACTTTATTAAAAATGATTCTCGGAGAAATTTCTCCCACCAAAGGTAAAATTGAAATTGGTGAAACCACTCAATTTAATTATGTAGATCAGGCACGACTATTATTGAATGATGATGATACTGTTATTAAAGCCATTGCTGGTAAAAGTGAGTTTGTACAATTCGGAAAACAAAAGCTGAGTGTCTGGACTTATCTAAGAAGATTTCTTTTTGCGGATGACAGAATCAATACTTTAGTTGGAAGACTTTCCGGCGGTGAGAAAAGCAGACTAACACTTGCAAAAATTTTATGCAACGGCGGAAATTTTCTTATGCTTGATGAACCAACTAATGATCTTGATCTTCCAACTTTAAGAATACTTGAAGAAGCTTTAATTTCTTTTGAAGGATGTGTGATGATTGTAAGTCACGATAGATATTTTCTAAATCGTATTTGCGATGGAATTCTTGCATTGGAAGGTAATGGTGAAGTTTATTACAGCGAAGGTAATTATGATTATTATATCGAAAAAAGAAAACTTAGAATTAAGGAAGAATTATCACCAGTTGTTAAAGAGAAGAAAGAAGATTTACGGCTCAAACAAAAATCAAAAAAATTAAGTTATAAGGATGCGATAGAACTCGAATCTATTGAAGAAAAAATAATGCAAGCAGAATCCGAAGTAGAAAAGATCGAGAACATTTTCAGTTCACCTGATTTTTACGAAAAATATGCATCTCAAACTAATGAACTTAATCTTCAACTTGAAGAGGCAAAGAAAAAGGTTAAAAATCTTTATGATAGATGGGATGAATTGGAAGAAATAAAAAACTCCCTTTAAAATTTCATTATAAATTAAACTGCTAAATTTAAGATCGCAAGATCCTCCATCTCCTCTTTCAATCTTACAGGTATAGGTAAAATTTTTCTTTCAATTATTTAAATAGAAACCCTATTTAATTGATAGAATTGCGTGATAAATTTTATCCATGCAAAAGAATAAGATTTCCATGCATTTTGTTTTTCTAAATTCATCTAAAATCAACAAATTTTTAATGAAAATTCCCGGATGGTAGTCTGGCATAATTCTTTGTAAAGTTTACGCAAACGAACAATGTTTCATTCATAAAAACAAGGAGAAAAAAAATGAGAACATCCCAATTAGTGAAGAAAAATTTTCTTCCAATGCTATTATTAGCATTCATATCTTTTTTCATCGGTTGCCAGGACAATATGACTGTTCAACCCAATGACCAAATAACAACAGACAAACAAGCTGTTCAAAAACTAGCTGACGAAGATTCCTTATTAGTTTCTTTTGAACCTAATTATAATGAGGAAGGTGAAATGGATATCCTCTCAAAGGTAAGCGCAGAAATTTATCCTTTTAGAGTCGGACATAAAATGCGTTTAGTGAACAAAACACTAACTGTTGATTTTCAAGGGGATACAGCTTATGGTTTAATTACAAAAACTTTTGAAGGTGTTCTTTACATTAAAGGTTCTTATAACCCAGCTTCAAATAAACCCGATACTTTAATTACAAAAGCTTTCACATCGGTCGTAACAAGAAATGTAATTTTCATAAAAATAGCACATACAGATTCGCCCGCTAAAAATTGGAGAATAGCCGCAATCTCTTTACCAGAAGGTGGAACTCAAAGCCCTAATATTGATATAACTAAGTTTACAGCATTTCTGCCAAATGGAGATACTCTCGTTATCAATTCTCCAAATGATTATTACTTAGTCAGAAATTGGGGTCAGTGGTGGAGATGGCATCACGTTCCGGTTATTAATAGAGCTGCGGATGTTTTATTAAGAGTGGAATTAACAAGTGCTTATGCTGATACAGACTTTGTTACACTTACTTTTGGTGCTGATAAATTTGGGATGCATAGATCCAAGAAAAAATTTGAGTTAGTATCTTCAACTCAAAATGGTAATGTTTATGAAAAAGTTTATGAACAGACATTCCAGTCGCATCAGTTCCCAGGATTTTTCCACGCAATTATCAATGCGATGCCAAAACAAGTTGTATATGATGACTCAACTCCGGTTGAAATGGAAACCTGGGGTGTCCCTTACTTTGTAAAGCTATAAATTAAAAAGATAAAGTTCTACAAACCCAATTTCTTCGTGAAATTGGGTTTGTTTATTAAATTGAAAAAACTAACAAGTAATATTAAGTTCAAAGAGATGAAAAAATATTTTTTATATATTCTAACTGCATTATCATTTGTGTACAATGGTTGTGATAAGCCCGGTCCAACTGAGCTTGTTAACGATTCCAATTCCTCGGATATTTTGGAAGCGGAAATTATCAGCAAAGAAATTGATAATGAATTTTACAGTAATGGATATGATACCAGCGGCGTAACAGAAGATCTTAGAAATTACACAAGTATCGTTTCGGTAAGCGGCATAAAACTTACACGAGATGGAAAAACAGATAATATTTCTGTGGCGCAGGTAATTTTATCTGATAAATCCAGACCCGTTTACTCACCCAATGGAAAATTAATTGGATATAATACAATCGTTCCCGGTATAATAAAATTTAATTCCGAGCAAGCCAGATTAACTAATTTACGTATCAAATATCGTGAAGCGGGAGTATTACTCGATACAGTTTTGGGTAAAAAATATGAACTGTTCAATATGAATGGAAGATTTTTCAATGATCAGTTTGTTTATCCATATAATTCATCTATTGCCTTTTACTTTAATCCTTTCATAGGTCAATCTACTTCATTTGATATTGCAACGCCTAAAGAAATTACCGGTTCAGTAAAACTTAATAAATCAAGTACTCAAAATCAGTTTAATGCGGAGCTTAGCTGGAATGGTGAATCAACAAATAATTTTTCTATTATTGTCGGGGCTGTAAGAAAATCAAATCTACAGATTTTCCCTTTATATCGTTTAAAGACGACTGATGATGGAAATCTGAAAATACCTTTTTCGTTTTTTAAGAATATTCCAAGAAATACTTTTGATAAAATTTCCATTACTTTTATCAGGAAGTATGAAAGTCTTAACCAAACACTGCGCAGCGATCTTTATATAAGTTCACAAAGTATTCATACAATAATTGTTGATATTCCTTGAGAATTATTTTAATAACAGGATTAATTATGTTTTCGGTTATCCGAATGTCAGCACAAACAACATTAGGTTTGAATGGGGTTTGGGGCATTACTGATGCCTCTTTTACTTCTTTAAACTCTTATGAATATAATCCATCAAACTATTCAACAATTAAGGATCTGGGATTTTCTTTAACTTATGGCAGTGAGCTATCAGATAATCTAACCAGTAACTTATATCAAATAAGTGTCGGTAAATCTTTTAAGAATCATTTCATCTCTATTAGATATACCCCGGGTTATCAGAAGGAATTTATATTTAAATCCGGAGAAGCTGTGACTTATGGAAATTCTAATCCAATAAAACTTGAATCCAGATTTCAGTACAAAGAATTTTTAGGGTTGGGTTATTCGTATCGTTTCAGTCCTAATTTCAGTTTAGGATTTAATGTTAGATTTTTTAATCAAAATTTTACTCAGGAAATTCTAACCCCAGTTTTTTCAGACACGATTTATTTTACTACAGAAACAGAAGAGGATGATGCAAATTTCTGGAAGGCAGATATTGGATTCGTTTGGAAACCATTCGACGAATTTTATATTCAAGCTTCTTCCGAAAATCTTTTTATTATAAATAACAAAACAAATCTGCAGAGCAATGAAAAATACAGACTGAAAACTGATAGGGCATTTTTACTTGGGGCTACCTTTAATCCATTTAAAGACCTTAATGTAAATCTTATTTATGAATCTACTAATTCATTTCAAACCCAATTATTAAAATTTATTGATGTAAGTAATAATAAATTTGGCTTAGGTATTTCGACTTTCCATGATCACGAACAAAACCCTTTTTTTGCAGGAATTCTTTCATCAGCAATTTTCTCATCTAAGTCATTTGATATTTCTTTAACGTGGTTAAATTATTTTTCAAACAGAAATATTTTAAGCAGTTATAATGATTTTGCTGCAAAGAGTATTTCCAACATCATCAATAACCGATTCAGTTTTGATAAACTTTTATTAACCGCAAACTTTAAACTAAATACTCAGGCAGAACAGAGAGTTAAATTTGTGGATGTTACTATCAATCAAAGTATTTACCCCGCTCTTGCAGATAAATATATTGATGATCCAATAGCCACAGCTCGGGTTGTTAATCTAACTGATGAAAAAATTAACATCAAACCGGCAGTTTTAATTAATGGAATAAATAAAGAAAAAATTCAATCACCGGATTATTTCATAATGCCTTTTGATACGAGTGATATAAATTTTTACACAATCATTCCAGAATCTTACTACAATTCCAATCCTATAATTTCTTATGCAAATTTTTATTTGATAACAGTTAATGATGAATATGATGATGAACTTCAGAAGCCAATATTAATTAATGGAATAAATGCCTGGGATGGTAATGTTCACAACTTAAAATATTTTATTAAAAAGGATTTAAGTTTTAGCGCAAACTATTCGAAGGAAATTCTTGCACTTAATAAATCCGCATTAGATACTGTCCTTTATTCATTAGTTGATTTTTATAAAGCAAAAACTATTTATAATACTTTAGTGAAAAATCTAACATACACTTCTGACCCCAGAGCGACCGCTGAATATGTTCAGTATCCAAAAGAAACTATTGAAGTTAAGGGCGGCGATTGTGATGATCTTAGTGTATGCTTCAGTTCTTTATTGGAAAGTATAGGTATAGAAACAGCTCTGGTTGATTATAAAGCTGATCCAAATTTAAAGCATGTAAATATAATGTTTAACACAAAGCTATCTCCTGAGCAAGCTAACCTGATAACTGAGAATGACACAAAATATTTTATCAGAAAAAATGATAAAGGGATTGATGAGGTTTGGGTTCCTGTTGAAACAACATCATTAACAGATTTCGATACTGCCTGGTCAATCGGAAGCCAGAAATTCCAGTCTGAGGGAATTGATAAACTCGGATTAATCAAAGGCGATGTTGAGATAGTGGATATTAATTAATTTTTGAAAAGGTGAAAAAATGAAAAAACTAATTTTCATAAATATTTTAATTTTTCTTTCAATCACTTACGCCCAGACTTTTCAAATTGAAAAGTTAAGTGGAAGTGTAAAAATTTTAAATGGCAGTGATAATTCCTGGCATGAATTAAAGGCAAACACAAGGGTTGAGTCAAATGCTATTATAAGTACCGATAAGAACTCTTTTGTAAAACTAAAAGGAAATGGCATAAGTTTTACACTAAAAGAATCTTCTGCAATTTCCATCTCCAATATAAAACAAATGAGTGTTGATGAACTTCTTCTGGCTCTTGCAATGGAAAACATCATTAATACTCCAAGAAAAAAAAGTAATGATAAATCAGGAAGCACCGCAGTTTATGGGGCTGATGAACAGAAAAAAGAAGTTGAGATAAATAAGCTGAGCGATATGGGTATCAAACGGTTAAATGGTGCAAAACAGCTTGCCGAAAATGGAATGAAAGAATCCGCAATTGTTACGGCGATGGAAGTTTATCGAAAATATCCTGAAACAAAAAAGAGCGCTGATAACAGAATTTATTTTGCTGATTTACTTTTTGAAAAAGGTCTTTATGAAGAAGCTCATGATGAATTTTCGTCAATCAAGTCTTTACAGCTAAGCGATTCACAAAAAACTTATGTTGAAGGAAAACTTGATCAGATAGAAAAGAAACTTTTAACAAAGTAAGGTTTTAGTTTCTTAAATAATATTTGATTACTTCATCAAGATAAATATGAAACTTTTGAGGCAGATTTTTATACTTTGAAATTAATTGATTTTTAATTTTCTCAAAGTCATCTGATTTATTGGGCAACACATCTTTTTTAATGTTATTCAACCAAGTCTCTAATTTTGATTGAACGCGGTTTATAGTTTCAAGATCCCCGGAAGCAGAAATGAAGCGAGCAGTATCGGACAAATTAAAATTCTTCTCAACTAATATTCTAAAGGAATATCCTCTGAAATTTTCTGCAACTAAAGTCCTGCTAACATTTCCAAGTTCTTTGGCAGTTTCATTTATAGATGAGTGAGAAAAATTTTTCTGTCTTAAAGATTCAATTACTAAATCTTCAAAATTAAATTTAATATTTTTAACCAGATCATCTGGCAAATCATTTAGTTGTAAAAGATTTCTTTCTGCAGATTTACAAAATACTAATGCCCTTTTAATTACAGATTCAAGTTCCCTTACATTTCCCTTCCAATCATATTCTGTTAAAGCTTTTAATACCGCCATTGATAACCGAACATTTCCCCCATCAGACTTAAGTAAATAATTAGCAATTGATTCAATGTCTTGCTTTCTATCCCTAAGCGGAGGAATATGAATGTTGATTACATTAAGTCGATAGTATAAATCTTCTCTGAATTTTTTTTCTTTAACTAATTGTTTAAGATCTTTATTTGTAGCTGATATAACCCTTACATCAACTTTAGATGTTACAACTGATCCAACTTTATCGAATTCTCCGGATTGCAAAATGCGCAATAATTTTACCTGAAAATTTTCAGAAGTTTCTCCAATCTCATCCAGAAAAATTGTTCCTTTGTCTGCTGCCTCAAACTTTCCAATTTTATCAGTAACGGCTCCTGTAAACGCTCCTTTAACATGCCCGAATAACTCGCTTTCCAAAAGTGTTTCGGTTAAAGCGGCACAATTAACAGCAATTAATTTTTCATTTTTCCTCTTGCTCAAACTATGAATTGCATTTGCCACAAGCTCTTTACCGGTACCGCTTTCGCCTGTTATTAAAATTGTAGCATCGGTAGGAGCGGCTTTTTTTATTATCTCGGTAACGCTTTGCATTTCTTTAGATCGATAAACGAGACCGAAAAAATTTACTTCATCAATTTCAGATTTAATCTCAACTGGTTTTCTATCCTCTTCAGAATCCTTAAGTTTTTCTATATCGCCTTTTAATTCTTTTATCTTTGTTAATAATGAATCTGAGTTTTCTTGGGATGAATAATTTAATTCTTTCTGCAACTCGGCTAATTCTTTTTCTTTACCTTCTAAAAGATTTTTAAGCAATCTTGCTTCATCCACTGCACCTTTATACTCATTACGTCGTTCAAGAAATTTAAAATACAAATCTGATATCAAAACGAACGTTACAGGAACAAGAAAGAATGCAAATCCGAGTTCTAAATAATAAAACTGATGTAATAAATATGAGATAATGAGAAATGGAATTACAATAACAAAATAATTTTTAACAGGATTAACATTCTTCTTAAAAACTATTATCCATATAAAAGCTAAAATGATAAATGTTAAAACAGAAAGTGAATAATAATCATCATTAAAATATCTTTTATCTAAAAGGTTATCCAAAGCAAAGGCGTGAAGAGCGACTCCGGGTAATTGGTCATCAAAATTTGTTTCAAATGTTGATGATAATTGAGGATCACTGATGCCAATTAAGATAATTTTATTTTTAAAATCTTTTAATCTTACATCATTATTTCGCACCAGATCAAAGAATTCTAGTAAGGAATAATTTTGAAATTTCTTCCAGGAAGAAACAAAATTAATTTTTATTTCGTCAGGATAATCTTTTCTCTTGCTAAATAACTCTAAACAAAACGCACTCTCAGTGTTGTTTTCACTTTTTAATTTCAGTGGTATAATAATTTTATTATCTTTAATATAATTGATGTGCCCCGTTGCAATTGATTCATCTATTAATTTAGGACTTGGATAACTTAATGAATCAGTTACAAAACCCAAATTATTCTCGATAATATTTCCTGCTAATGAACTTAATACAACATTAGCATTTTTTCTTATCTCTTTTTGCAGCAAATTATCATATAATGACTGAGACGCAAACTTAGCACTTAAAAAAACTTCAAGTCCAATTTTTTTTACTTTTAAAGTTGTTAAGTTATCTATCAGAAGTGCATAGTAACTTCTTTTAATTGGCCACGGACCTAATTGCTCAATATCATCGGAACTGATATGAATAATAATGATTGATGAATCCGGATGTCTTTCCCCAGTAATTTTTGTGAATATTGATGAGAAAGTAGAATCAATACTTTGGGGAATCTGTTTTACAGCAAGAAGTAAAACAATTGAAAAAGCGGCAATAATGATTTTAAATATTATTTTTTTATTCACTTTACAACTAAAGATTAACAAATAATTTTGTTATGTAAAATTAAGCAAAGTTTAGTAAAACTATGAGTAATAATATTTCCAATCCGATATAAAATATGTTTATTCTTATAATGAATGTTTCATTCATCATTCTTAATTTTACAATAAGATTTTATTTGCCCCCGTAGCTCAGTGGATA
>DAIRCT010000046.1:0-24379 GCA_036796535.1 Ignavibacteriaceae bacterium | reverse complement strand
GATCCCTGGATGAGAGTTGGTGCACAGGGACAAGCTACCGGATTATTTTTTAAGATTGAAAATAATTCCGATAAAGCTGACACTCTATACAAAGTTGAATTTGCACCTGCAGGACTTGTTCAAATCCATGAAACTTATGATGCCGGAAATGATATGATGGGAATGAGAGAGGTTGGTAAAATTATTATTCCTGCAAAATCTACAGTTGAGCTAAAACCCGGCTCATACCACGTTATGTTAATGAAACTTAAACAGGATATCAAAAAAGGTTATGTTGGTGAATGCACACTTTATTTTAAGGGAGCAGGAAAAATTGTTATAAAAGCCGAAGCAAGAGAAATGATGGGAAAACAAATGATGGAACATAAACACTAAATATTAACCCTCTCTTAATCTCTCCTTTTCTAAAAGGTAGAGACATAAAAACCTTCGAGGTTTCTGCTTTGCAACCTCGAAGGTTTCCTGATTAAAATTATCTTACAAAAAACTCAGCAATAATTTTATTCCAGTTTATATCATTAAGTTTTTCAAGCTGTCCGATATACAATCCATCTTCCAGATATTCATCACCTTTCTTCTCAGATTTCAAAATATCTGTCATAAGAACCTTGAACTTTTCTATATCATCCTGGAAAAATGAAACCGCTGATTTACCAATAGTCATATTTTTTATTTCGCTGTCAATATCTTCAGCATCCAAAGCACAAACCCAATTTCTTTCGTAAGGAGTGATATCAAGAGCGTCCAAATTTTCTTTTAGCAAAGTATTTATCTGAGAAACTTTTCCACTTATCGGCGAACTGAAAGTGATACTTCTGTTTCCTTGCTTAATTGTAAAAAGTGGCTGCCCGGCTTTTACATTCATACCAAGATTAGGAAGTTCGATAGAATAAACTTTGCCAATTAATTTTTTTGCAAAATCATCAATCCCAATTTTCGCAATACCTGCCTGATTCATACTAACCCACGTATGATTTTTTGCAATAAATACTCCACCCGGAATAGAAAACTCACCTTTCGTAAAATCATCAGAAGCCGGAAGATTTGTAATGTGAACTTTTGGTTTTAATTGTTTCTGAATTTTATCCTGTCGTTTAATCAAAGCTTTTTGGACAAATGCAATAAGTTCATCTTCAGTAAACGGTTTTTGGACATAATCCATTGCACCATATTTCATTGTTTCAACCGCAGTTTCAACAGAAGCATATCCAGTTATAATTATAACATCAATATCAGGACGCAGATGTTTTACAGATTTAGTTACTTCAACTCCATCCATCATAGGCATTTTAAGATCAGTAAAAACAAAATCGTAATGATGCTTTTGAATCAGCCCAAGTGCTTCCTGCCCTGTTTCCACAGTATCAACAGAGTATCCATCAAGCACAAGAATTTTTCTAAAGCTGCTTAAAATAACTTCTTCATCATCAACGCAAAGAATTCTTGCTTTAGGATTTGGGACCTCAGCTCGTTTCAGAGTTTTTGCTTCAGATGTAAAATCGAGTTTGAGGCTTTCTTGGAGAACCTGCTCCCTTTCTTTCTTTTGTTTTTGTTCAGTTAATCGTTTCCCGATCATTCGAATTAAAATATCAGCTATGATGAAAATGATTACTGCTAATACAAATAATGCCATAATTTTCTCCTAAGGATTTTTATTTTCTTTTTTATTTATCATTAAAATTTCTATCTGTCTGAACTACAAGGTACAAGATGCTTGATTTCATAATCCAGATCTGAGGGTATAGCCCGATATATCCATCCTTCAAAAAATGGATCTTTCTCAATCAAGCTAAGATTTGTTTTTAACTCCTCATTCACTTCCACAATACGACCGGATAAAGGTGATAAAATTTTATGCGCTCTGTCATCCATTGATTTAATTGTTGCACAGGTTATTCCTTGCGCAAGTTCTTCTTCAGGTTTCATAAATTCAATCTCTTTTACCGAATCTATCGTTTTAAGAAAAAGATCACAAACACCAATCAAAACAGATCCTTCCCTTTCCTGAAACATCCAGGTTGAATAACCAAGTCTTAAATATCTTACAGGGCAACTTACATAAAGCAATTCATCTTTTAGTGTCTGCGTTGAAAATTCTTTTTGTTTTTCCTTGATTGACTGATATTTTTTTGTACGATAGATTGAATTAAGAAGCTCATCAACCGTAAATGGTTTCGGAATAAAATCCAGTGCACCTTTATAAAGCGAGTTAACAGCGTTTTCAACAGTTGAGTATCCGGTCATCATAATTATTGCACTGTTAATTTTTTTACTATTCAATTCATCTATAATCTGAAAACCATCTCCATCCGGCATCATAATATCACAAATAATAATCGGATAATAATTTTTTGAAATTTTCTCCATCGCGGTTTTAACATTTAAAGCAACATCTACAGTATAACTTTCCAGCGAACAAATTTTTATTACCGCATCGATAATTACTTGTTCATCATCTATAACTAATATGTCAAAATCTTTACTCATTTGTTTATCTTTGAACTGCAAGTGGAAGTCTTATAATAAAAGTAGTCCCTTTACCAACTTCACTTTCAACATTTATAGTTCCGTTATGATTATCAATTATTCCCCAGATAACAGCAAGACCAAGTCCATTTCCTTTTTGTCCTTTTGTAGAAAAAAACGGTTCAAAGATTTTTGAAAGGTCTTCATTGCTTATTCCACATCCGGTATCGCTGATTCTTACTTCAATATATTCCTTAACTCCGGCAGTATCAACATAATCCCACTTTTCCCAGTTGCTGTTTTCCGAAGAGCAAACCTCATATATTCCCTGACCTTCAACTTCAAAAGCAAGAATAGGTGAACCACACTTCGGGCAAACTTTATCAGTTTCGATGAGTGAGATGTTACATTCGGGACAGACAAATTTGGCATCCTTACTAATTTTGAAATCTAAATTAAATGAATTTCGATGTTTGCCATAAACGGGATCGAGATGGATTATGCCTTCTTTATTATCTGAAATAACTTTTACTTTTATAGAAGCTAATCCATCAATTTTAAATTCATTATCCATAAGACTGTGGCGCTTTGGACAAGTTGCTTTTTTTATTTGTGTACTTCCATAAGGCGATAATGAAATTCTTTGTGATTTTATTGTTATAGTTCCGCCGTTTTTCTCCATAGCATCCGAAGCATTTACAAACAGATTTATAAAAACCTGCTGCATCTGATTTGCATCAACAATAAGATTTGGCAAATTAGGTTCGGTTTGTTTAATAACTTTTACCTTGTTCAGAGTAAGCTGGTTTTCAATAACACTTATGGCTTTATCAATAATCTCATTAATATCAGCACTGCTTTTTTTAGGAACTGATTGCCTTGCAAAATCAAGTAAGCTTTTTACTATTTCTCGGCTTCTTAAAGTTTCTCTAACTATTACTTTTAGATCTTCCTGTAATTCGGGATTATCTTTTGTTCGTTTCAATAAAAAACTACTGTAAGTTAAAACGCCTGTAAGCGGATTATTGATTTCGTGTGCTACTCCTGCTGCTAACCTTCCGAGTGATGCCATTTTATCGGATTGGAAAAGCTGCATCCTTGCCTCAGAAAGTTTTTTAGTCATATTATTAAAAGATTTACCGAGTTTTCCAATCTCATTATCACCTAAATCTTTAATAGTATAATTTAGATTACCCGCACTTACTTGTTGTGTACCAGCCAATAATTCATTAACCGGAAGCGATACCCACTTCCTGACAAAATAACCAATTAGAAGTCCCACAGCTATAATTGCCACTAAAGCAAAGATAACAACTTCCCATTCACTCTTTAAAATTTTTCTATCAACATCTGCAAGAGAAATTGAAACATCTAATACACCAAGCACTTTTTGATCTTTGGGATGTGCGTGGCAATCAGACTGCCAGCAGGATTTTTCATTGTAGATTGGAGAAATAATTCCAATAACACGATTTGAATCCGGATGAACTCTGAATATTCTTGTTCTCTCTGTAATTGAAATTTGTTCAAGCGGTTTATCTTCTGCATGGCAGGCGTAACAGCTTTCTGCTTTTTTATCCACCATCTTATTAATCGAAGTAGAATCGGAGGAATAAATAATTTCACCGACTTTATTAATAATTCTTACATCCCTAATCTGTGGTTGAGTTCCAATAGAATTAATAGTTTGTTGTATTCTTTCCCGTTGATTGAGCATCATATCATATCGGGTGCTTGATATAACAGTTTCAGCAAGTTGATTTGCATGCCGTTCAACTTCTGATATCAAACTGCTGCTTTGTGATTTAACATTAAAGTATGCAAACACACCAATTATGATTAAAGATGTTAAAGCCACAACAAATATTAATCGGAAGCCAATTTTCTTAAACATTGGTATTTATAAATCTATTTTTTAAATAATTGTGCTTTAAAAGTTAACTCACCCTAATTCGCCGCGGCGAACCTCTCTTAAAAAGAGAGGGACTTAAACATTATCTTTTTCTCCCCTTCTCTTTCTAATAGAAGGGGTTGTGGGATGAGTTCAAATTATTTTCAAATTATAATTAGGCAGTCACGGTCCACACCGTGACTGTACTTATTTTTATTTACTAAATAGCAAATTGCTTTATCACGGAATGGTCTGTGACAACCATTCAAACTATGATAGTCATTGCTAAAGAGTCTTCTGCCAAAGGCATCCCTTCGGGAGAGTAAAGCAATCTCAACCACTTCATTAGATTGCTTCGCTCCCAATTCGCCGCGGTGAATCGCTCGCAATGACATTCAATTACTATTTTCCAACCATCTTACCCGGTTTTTGTTTTGGGAACGAATAATTTTCATGACAGTTATCACAGCTTGGTTTAACTGCAAAATTTTTATCAATATGGCAGTCTTCGCAACTGAGACCTGCATGAGTTTCATTAAGCTGTAAACCGGTTACTGAATGTTTAAATGTTTCGTTATTCCAGTTTTGATGACAACTAATACATTTATTATCAAGTTTCTTATATGGAATTTTATCACCGTGACATTTTGTACAGTTTAAGTTAATATGAAATCTATTTAATGCCCAACCGGTTGTCTTTGCATGATCAAAAGGTTCAGAAACTTTATTTTGATGACACGTAGTACAATTGTCTTCTTTATGACATCCAAAACATTTTTTATGATGTTCGTCTAAACTTTTTGCTACACTAATAGTTTTGATTTTAGTATTTGAATTTTTAGTTGCATCGTGACACTTCGTACAACTTTCCTGTTTATGACAGGTAATACAGCTTATCCCAAATTTCTTTGTATGATCATCATGAAAGAAAGTAACAATTTTACCTTTGTCTGATTTAGTTTCAAAAACAATTTTAGTTGGTTCTAAAACAACTGGGTGAGACTTTTCAGCATATTTCTTTTTTATATCTTCAGCATTAAGATTCTTCAAATCTTTTTTCAAGGTATGACAGGTATTACATCCATTTTCATGACTCCATTCGCGATGACAATCCATACACTGCCTGTGAAAAGCACCCTTCAAATCAGGCAAACTGATATCCTCCCGCTGCCTTGAAGCTGGATGACAGCTATTGCATTGTAGAATCGGACCTGAGGTATTATGATGATGACAAGTTTCACACCCTCCTGACATAGTTGACATCTGAGCGTGAATTCTATGTGAAAAATAAACTGGTCCGTATTTATCACTTAGCTGATCAAGAACTATCATTGCAGGTGTTTGTTCAGGTTTTTGATAAACCGTAGCTATTTTTTCTCTGGGACAAACAACAAGACAAGGTTCACTTTTTGTTGGAACGTCGCAAGTGTGGCAGGTTTTACAATTAATATTAAGCTTAGAGTGATCCTTACCTGGATTTTGCTGAGCATTAATTCCGAGCGCTAAAAATAAAAACAATACTGTGATTAAAATATTTTTCATGATTGCCCTCCTCTTATGGTATACTTAGCCGGAGGAGCGGTCTGTTTGCCAGGAACACTTATTACAGGAAAATTCATAGCAATAAATCTATAAGCAAGAATTAACATAGCAGCAAAACCTATTGTTACTGAAAATTCTCCGAATGATGGTATATAAGATTTAACTGAGTATGGCGGATTATAAGCGACAATAAAATTATTTATTCTGTTCAGTAGAACGCCAAATACAACTAACGCTGATGCGATAAATAAAAACAACGGAGATCTTAAAACTTTTGGTGAAAGAAACATTCTTAATGGAATTATCACGCCAAATAAAAGTTCAATAGTAAACATTACACTTGCGGTATTAAATTCAGTTAAGTAAACAAAAGTTTCGCGTATAAACATATCACCAATTTTAAATGCAAGATAAATTCCAAGAAGCGGTGCAATCATAGAACCTAATCTTGAAAGGATATGCATTTCTGGTTTTAATCCAAATGAGCGTGAGGCAATCATAGATTCAAAAATTACCATCGGAAAGCCGACAGAAATTGCTGATAGAAGAAATAGTAATGGAAGAACCGGTGTTTGCCATAATGGATGCATTTTAGGTCCGGCTATAATCATCAAAGTTCCTAATGATGACTGATGCAAAGTTGAAAGTACAACTCCGGCGATAATAAAAATGAACATCGTTTTTGAAAGACCACGATCAAGTGCTCTTAATAATTTATCAACGGGTTTGTTTAATCCTGAAAGAAATCCGGGCAGATTAACTTTTCCTATAAATCTTTCAGTTACAATTGGAAGAAATTCAATGTATAGAACCGTTAAATAAATCATTACGCAGATACCAACTTCAAATAAAGCTGAGCTGCCATTCCACATAATTAATGGATGCCAGATAAAATACCATCTACCAATATCTACAAACACACCCATCGCAACAAAAGTGTAGCCGAGCATTGCAGTTAAAAGCGCAGGTCGGACAATTGCATGATATTCTTCTCTGTGCATAACATGACCAAGTGCGGCAGTTGTAAAACCACCGGCAGCTAATGCTACACCTGCAGCCACATCAACACCTATCCATAATCCCCAGGGGTATTGATTATTTAAATTTGTAACAGCACCAAGTCCAAAGAAAAATCTTCCCATCAAAAATACTAAACCATTTAGGGCTAAAATTATCAGTACGAAAACACCAGGAGTGAAATACTTATGTTTAATCGGTACAGGATTTATATTTTCGTGACTCATAATTTATCCTCCTCCTCTAATTCTTTTCTGCGTTTTGAAATCCACATAATTCCACCAAGAAGTGCGTATAAAGAAACCGGTGGAACAAAATATGCAAATATTCCATGTTGAATAGATTCTGAAACACCGGGGGCTGGTTTTTCACCAAGCTTCGGAAAATCTAACTCAGAGAATTCTTTACTTGATAAATACATCCAGGATGTTCCACCAACTTCATATTCACCAAGGATGTGATCAACATATCGGTCTGGATTTCTTTTTATACGATCGCGGGCAATTTTAACTAATTCAGTTCTTGGGCCATAAGTAAGTGCTTCAACAGGGCATATTTCTACGCAGGCAGGAAGCTTGCCTTCCTTAGTTCGTTCAAAACAAAAATCGCATTTCATTATTAAAGGATTAAGTGCTTTATCAAATTGGAAAGCCGGAACTTGCCATGGGCAGGCAACCATACAGTATCGGCAGCCGATACATTTACTTGTATCCCAGGTTACAGTTCCATTCTCATGTTTTTCAAAAGCTCCAACAATACAAGCAGAAACACATGCAGGATGATCACAGTGCATACATTGAACTTTAACATCCACAGGAAGATTAGAATTTTTTCCGGGTGAAAATTCGTTTACAACTGTAAGTGCAGTTTCATCAGGTCTTCTTTTAGTTTGTAATACTGAGCGATCTTCATAAGATTCCAGATTACCTGCGGGCAGATTATGAGCTTCCTTACAAGCCCATTCACAATTACGACATCCGATACAAACTGTAGTATCAACTAATACTCCCATCCTGTCTTCGGATAAAATATTTTTAGGACCTGCTTTTGCAGTTGATGAAAGTCCTGCAACTCCAGCACCGATTAAAGCAGATGTTTTGAGGAAATCGCGACGGCTTTTGCCAGACATTTTCCCCTCCTTTCAAAAAATGTTACGAATTATAAATGCATTATTTTTTGTTAACTCAATTTGCAATACAATATCGTACCATTTTTTATCAAATTTTTAAGAAATGAAAATCGTGCTAAATTATTGAATTCATCAAGAGTTGCAATTGGTTAAATAAATTTTGGGGGCTGTTGATATCAAAAAAATTCTCATTGATGGCAAGTAAGAAAAAAAAATTTTTATGATAGAGAATAAATTGTCATTTACAAACACTTAACAATTATGTAATGTTTGTAATCGCCAAGCTTTATTTTTAAGGACTGAAATTTCTAAATACTTTAAAATACATTGCTGTAATATCAGATTAATTTTGGGACTTCTTCAGAACTGTAATTAGCTGTAACCTGATTAAAATTTTGTATTGTTAAGGTTATTAATTAAAATCAACTTGTGGTATTTAACCACACCCATTCTTATAAATTATGATGTATAATTCAACAGTGAGCCGTTGAGAAAACTTACACTTTTATTTGAAATCATAATTCGAAAATTCGACACCGTTCTCATAACTCCTTGATTTATAATAAGATAGAGCAACAACAAATTTTTAATTTTCACTGGTATCTTAATTGCACTTTCTTCAACACATTTAACAGTTAAAAGGAGTTCATCATGCTTACGTTTTTATTAATCCTCGTTTTAGTTTTTATAGGTGTTGATTTGCTCGTTCGATTTGTAATTGACCCGTTAGCATCCAATTCTATTAAGAAAAACAAGGTACCAAAATCTTTCACACCAAGATTTGATCCTACAATTAAACTTGCAAGCGAAACTATGTATGACGGCGGCAAGTTACATAAAGAAGAGGAATCAAAAAGTGCTAACGAGAATGAGAATATCTCAAAAGATGCAAGTGCAAGTGAAAAGAAATAAAATTATTGAAATGAATTATCAAAAAAGGAAATTTTATGGTTGCAATTTTTGTTCTATCAATGTTTTTATTTCTCCTTTCAGTTGATCTGATTGTATTAAAAATTCAGGGTAAAAATCATCCGGCATTTGAACCATCATTTTCTCAATATGATCTATTAAACATTGATAGAGATAGTTTTGCTATCCCATCAGATATTTTATTATCAAAAGGACATACCTGGCTTAAAAATAATAAGGATGGATTTATTCATATCGGAATTGATGAATTCGCAGCAGAAGCATTAGGATCATTATCAATATTGAATTTTCCACCTATTGGCAAAGAACTAAAACGCGGTGATACTTTATTTGAGGGCTCTTATGGAGATAAGATCGTAAAGTTCAAATCTCCAATTAATGGTATTGTAAAATCAGTGAACACGGACATAATTGGTCAAAAAATATCCAATCCATATGAAACGTGGGGTGTTCGGTTATCTTCAAAAAATTTTGCCGAAGATCAGAGAATGTTCTTTCAGGGAAGTGAAGCTATAAGCTGGATGAAAAAAGAATCTTTAAAATTAAAAAATTTTATCAATGCTCATACTCCTAAGGTAGAATTAGCTGGTGCAACTATGTTTGATGGAGGTCAAAGAACAAACAGTATGATCTCTTTATTAGTTGACCAAAGTGTAAATGATTTTGAAAAAGAATTTCTATCATTATAAGAAGTGAAAAAAATGTTGAAAGAAAAAGGGATTCTGTTTGATGCAACGCTTTGTGTAGGATGCGGTGCCTGTTATCAAGCGTGCAAAGAGAAAAATAATCTACCGCAAACAAACTCAGATTTTTTAAAGGATCATCTATCAGACAAAACTTTTACAGTAGTTGAACAGTACGACGATTTGTATGCAAGAAAACTTTGTATGCATTGCAATGATCCGGCTTGTGTATCGGTTTGTCTGGTTGGAGCCATAACAAAAAGTTCTACCGGTGCTGTAATTTATGATGCCGATAAATGTATTGGCTGCAGATATTGTATGCAGGCATGTCCTCATAAAATTCCTCGTTATGAATGGGGATCTACTCAGCCACGCATACGTAAATGTAATTTGTGTTATGATCGGGTAAAAGATGGCAAATTACCTGCGTGCGTTGAAGCTTGTCCAACTGAAGCAACATTGTTTGGAGATATGGATAAACTGATAGCGGTAGCCAAAAAAAGATTGCAAGACCATCCCGAAAAATATTATCAGAAAATCTATGGTCTTGAAGAAGCCGGTGGTGGTCATGTTCTGGTTATCTCTCCGGTTCCATTTGAGCAGTTGGGCTATGTTTCAAAGTTACCAAACGAATCAATGCCTGAATTTACCATGAGAGCAATGGAAAAAATTCCATCCGTTGTAATAGGCGGCGGAGTTTTTTTAAGTGGGATGTATTGGCTTACAAAAAGAAAAAATCAAATAGCCAAAGAAGAAAAAAAATCTATTAATGGAAAATGAGATTTATGAAAGCTAATGAAATTTTAAAACCGTCATTCTGGAAAGTGTTTTCAGTTATTATTGTAACAATGGGGCTATTCTCAACTTATTTTAGATTTACTCGGGGTTTAGGTGCAACTACAAATTTGCATGATACAGTGCCGTGGGGTTTGTGGATAGGATTTGATTTTCTTGGTGTCGGATTAGCGGCAGCAGGATTTACAATTGCGGCTACTGTCCACATCTTTCATATTCATAAATATGAACCTTTAGTAAGACCTGCTATATTAACTGCTTTTCTGGGATACTCGGTTGTTGTTTGTTTATTGATAGTTGATCTTGGAAGACCTGAAAATTTTTGGCATCCGTTAATAATGTGGAATATTCATTCGGTAATGTTTGAAATTACGTGGTGTTTAATTTGTTATACCACAGTACTTATTATAGAGTTTGCCCCTGTCGTGCTTGAAAAATTTAACCTAAAAACTCCTATAAAAATTTTGAAAATAATTTCTATACCAGTGGTAATTGCCGGAGTAATATTTTCAACATTGCATCAATCTTCTTTTGGATCTTTGTACTTAATTGTTCCCGGGCGATTGCATCCTCTGTGGTATTCATCTTTACTGCCTGTACATTTTTTTATTTCCTGTATAGCTTCCGGTTTATCAATGATAATCTTTGAATCATATCTTGTTGCACGGGGTTTAACTAAAGAAAACGGATTTCAGAATACCGGTTTGAAAATTAATGTTTTATCCGGAGCTGCTTTTGCAGTGTTAATAGCTTTGAGCGCTGGGTTTTTATTAAAGATTTATGATTTTATTAATAATGATAAATTAATCTATTTAACAATACCTTCTACCGAAACGTATCTTTTCTATTTGGAAATAATTATCGGGACCATAATTCCAATTAGTCTGCTTAGTCAAAGAAAATTCAGAGAAGATAAAAAATGGCTATATATAATTTCGATCAGTGTAATTTCAGGATTAATACTGAACCGATTAAATGTAAGCATTACCGGGTTAGCCGCTTCATCTGGAGTTAATTATTTCCCATCATTTGATGAAATCAGTATTACAATGATGCTTGTTGTACTTGCAATATTTGCTTTTAGAACAATAGCCAAATACTTTCCGGTTTTTATTGGCGGAGAATCTGAAGAACTTAAATACAATGGAAGTGCTGAAAAATCAAAACAAATAATTTTAAGTGAAAGATATGAATAATGGAAAAAAATATAAGAGTACTGATTATGAGATGATGAAGTGCATTTGGATGGCTTCCGGAATTGTTGAGTACAAGTTATGCGATAATCAGTTTGATTGTGAAAACTGTCAGTTTGATAAAATGATTAGAAATTTATCAAGTGATAAAGAGACACAATTACCCAATAAGATAAATGTTACAGATAACATTCTTGACAAATTAAAGAGTATTAGATACGATGATAAAATAGTATATCTAAAAAATAATCTTATGGTTAAAGAGATATGCCCCGATACTTTTTATCTTGGTCTTAACCCAATTTTTTCAAGTTTCCTCGATACTGTAAGTTCAATGTCGGTTAATGACAGTGGAAAAAATATTTTTACCGGACAAAAAGTGATAGAGATTTTTGGTACGTGGGGCTCAATAAGTCTTACCGCACCAATGAATTTTTTGTTTTATGACAAATTGGGAGATACAGCTGACAGCTCTTTAAAATCTCAGTGGTTTGCAATCATTGGCGTTTTTAAACACGAAATTTCGAATTGCAATTTATATGAAGAAGAATGGAATAGGATGCATCAAAAAGCTGTTAGTCTTATTGAAGATATCAGATCTCTCGAACCAATAGTAGTTAATACAATGTTAGATGGAGGCACACAGATTAAATTTCTTCATCAACTTATTGGTAAAAAAAGGTACATAGATATCTTAAATTCTTTAATAGTCTAAGAATGTTTTTCCCCTGATTCTCTTCATACTGTGATTATGGTAAACAAATAATTCTTAATCTCTTATAAGATAAATGCTGTTTACTATTCACGAATCAAACTTTATACAAATTGTAAGTAGTAAAAGTATTATCTAATTTTGTGACACCACGTAAGTGAATTTTATGAAAACCAGGGTTTTAAATAAGTTAAGTGTCCGCCTTATTATTTCAATATCATCAATTCTAATTATAATACTTTCCTTTTATACTTACTTCATTATAAAAAACCTTGATAATTATTTAACCCAAACAAGATTTCAGAGCGCTTATAATATTAGCGATATAATAAAAAAATCAACACGTTACAGTATGCTATTAAATAGACGCGAAGATGTCCATCAGATAATTAGCACAATCCGTACTGAAATTGGAGTTGAGGGAATAAATATCTATAACAAGCAAGGTGTAATTATTTTTTCCACAGACTCTTCGCAAATATTTAAACAGGTTGATTTTAATGATAAGGCGTGTATTGCTTGCCATAACAGCGCAAATCCACTTAAAAGTTTGGCAAATAAAGATAAGATAAGAATCTATAAAAATTCTAAAAACCAAAGAGTGCTTGGTTTAATTAATCCGATTCAAAACGAAGCTGATTGTTCAAATGCAGATTGTCATGTTCACTCACCAAAAGTTAATATCCTTGGCGTCCTGGATGTTGCAGTTTCTTTAGAACAACTCGATTCAATAATTGAGAGGAGTACAAGGGAAGTAATTATTGGCTCAGTTTTTATTGTAATTGTAATTTCATTTTTTTCCGGATTGTTTATAGCAATCTTAGTTAACAAACCGATAAAGAAAATCAGGGAAGGTATTGAAGAGGTTGGAAATGGAAATTTAGATTATAAAATCGAAATTGATTCCAAAAACGAATTGGGACAAATGGCGCGGCGATTTAATGAGATGTCAACAAAACTTGATGAGGCATATAAGGAAATAAAAAATTGGTCAGAAACTTTAAATGACAAAGTGAATGAAAAGACTGAGGAGCTTAAAAATATTTACAATCAGGTCAATCAAATTGAAAAATTAGCTTCACTTGGAAAATTATCGGCTACTGTTGCTCACGAGTTAAATAATCCGCTTGCAGGAATTTTAACTTATAGCAAATTAATTGCAAAAAAATTACAGGCATTGCAAAAGGATTCTGAGTATTCAAATATCATCGAATATCTGGAATTAATTTCAAATGAATCTGCGCGCTGTGGTCAAATTGTAAAAGACTTACTTATCTTTTCGCATTCCGAGCAGGATAAATTTGCAAAAGAAAATCTTTTACGCATCATAGATAATGGTGCTACTGTAATTAGTCATCATTTCGAAATCCACGGTATAACTTTAATAAAAGAATATCCTAAACAACCCGTTGAAATTTATTGTAATGCATACAAAATTCAACAGGCAATAATGTCGCTTTTAATTAACTCTATTGAAGCAATGCCCAATGGAGGAAAAATTATCATCAAGGTATCTACTGAAGGGAATTATGTAATTATACGAATTACAGATGAAGGAATAGGAATTGCAGCTAAAGATTTACCTCATATCTTCGAACCATTTTATACAACCAAAGAAGCTTCCACAGGCACTGGACTTGGACTGGCAGTTGTTTACGGAATAATCACTAATCATAAAGGGAAAGTTGAAGTAGAAAAAACTTCAAATCAAGGAACTACATTTAAAGTAGTTTTACCACAAAACGAAAAATTTGCTTAAAAAGGTGTTTTATGGATAGAAAAGAAAAAATTTTAATTGTTGATGATGAAAAAATTGTTCGGGAATCACTCTATCACTGGTTTGAAGAAGAAGATTATTTTGTTGATACTGCTGAGGATGGAGAAACTGCATTAAAAAAATATGAAAAGGAAAAATTCGATCTTCTTCTTGTTGATATGAAAATGCCTGGTATGAGTGGATTGGATTTGTTATCAAAAATTAAATCAATTGATAAAGATGCACTTATTATTCTCATTACCGCTTTTGCTTCCGTACCGAGTGCCATTACTGCTTTAAAAAACGGTGCTTATGATTATGTTACAAAACCTGTCGATCCTGATGAACTTGCACATATTGTTAAAAAAGCACTTGAGCAAAAAGCATTAAAAATTGAAAACATTCAGTTAAAGGAAAATATTGATAAGATAATTAAACCGGATAATTTGATCGGTGAGAGTTTTCAAATGAAAAAGATTTATGAACTTGTGCACACGGTTGCCCGCACTGATACTACCGTTTTGATTAGAGGTGAGAGCGGCACAGGTAAAGAATTAGTTGCAAAGGCGATCCATATTAATAGCAGCAGAAAATATTTCCCAATTGTTCCCGTTAACTGCGGCGCTTTAGCTGAATCAATTCTTGAAAGTGAATTGTTCGGACACGAAAAGGGTTCATTTACAGGCGCTCAGTTCAAAAGAAAAGGTAAATTTGAAATGGCTGATCGGGGTACCATTTTTCTTGATGAAATTGGTTCCATCTCACTTAAAATGCAAATCGAATTATTAAGAGTTATCGAAACAAAACAATTTAGCCGGGTTGGCGGAAATGAATTAATTAAAAGTGATTTTAGAGTTATTACCGCAACAAATGAACCATTAGAAGAATTGGTTAAAGCCGGTAAATTTAGAGAGGATCTTTACTATAGATTAAATGTTTTTACTATTATCATTCCACCTTTGCGCGAAAGAAGGGATGACATTCCTCTGCTTGTAAATTTCTTCATTAAAAAATTTTCAACTGTAATGAATAAAAAGACAAAAAGTGTTTCTAAAGAAGCTATGGATTTTTTAATGAATTATGATTGGCCCGGGAATGTACGTGAATTAGAAAACGCTATAGAAAGAGCAATGGTGGTTGGTAAAACTGATATTATTACTGTTGATGATCTTCCATTTCACGTTGCCGGAAATAATTTTGGATTTGATAATGATGATAAAAGCCTTTCCGCAATGGAACGGAAATATATTCTTAAGATCTTAAATGAAAACAGCTGGAATATTTCTAAAACTGCACAAATACTTGAGATTGATAGAGTTACACTTTACAATAAAATAAATAAGTACAACCTCCGTAAAAATGAATATTGATGGATATTTTTGTTGCTCCAATAAAATTTTACAGCACCTTGCTTTTACAAAACCTGGTGGCCGAGTTATCAAAAAGGTTTTTATCAAAAATTCACATCATAGATCTGAAAATAAATCTTGATGATTTTTTTTCTGTAGATCGTAAGCAATATTATTCTACGCAAATTATTGCCGAGGCACTTAAACTTACAGATGAATATAATGGTAAGATAGTTTTGTTAACCGATGTAGATATTTTTGTTCCCGCATTAACTTTTATCTTTGGCGAAGCACAACTTAACGGAAAGCATGCCATTCTTTCTGTATGTCGTTTGCACGAAGAATTTTACTCCGGAATCTCAAACGAAAACCTTTTACTTGAACGCACAATTAAGGAAGTACTTCATGAGCTTGGGCATTGTTACGGTTTGCGCCATTGTATTGATTGGGACTGTGTAATGCACTCATCACCTGGAATAGAAGAAGTGGATATCAAAGGAAATACTTTCTGTAAAAATTGTATCACTAAGATTGAAGGATATAAACAATAATTTATGAAATTCCTGAATGCTGATTTTTAACTTAGGTTTCCTTTTTCTTAGTAATTAACTTACTTATAGAGATAAATCGTGTACTCTTCCACAACGCGGACAGGTAATTGTATTACCTTTATAATCGGGAGGAATTTTAATTCTTAAACCGCAGCTGCAATCAATAAATCTGAAATTATTCATTTTCATTATCAAATCTCCAACTTCTCTTTTTTGATTTGCCGGTTCAATGATAGTTTTATTTTCTAAAGCCGGAGATATAATCGGAATCGCAGCCGTTGACTCCATTAATCCAGAAGGTGGAATTATTGAAATATTTTTTTTCTTTATTTCATTAAATGCAAATTGATAACTTTTTAAATCAGCACCCTGATGCATTGCCCGAAGAATTCTTATTCTCTCTGTAATTGGTGGATGTGTGCTCGTAAGATCCGAAAGTTTCATTCCCTTTTTCTTTAAAGGATTAACAATATACATAGGTGCTGTAACTTTGTTTGCAGTTTTAAGATCATAAGTAGATTGAGAAATTTTTTCAAGTGCGGAAGCAAGACCCTCAGGATATCTTGTCAATCGTGCAGCAGAAGCATCAGCAAGATATTCTCTTCTTCTTGAAATTGCAAAGTAAAGCAGTTGTGCCATTATTGGAGCAAGTATTGCCAGAACAAGCGCAACAATCATAATTATAATTTGTCCTTGTCCACCTCTATCTGATTTTGATTTATAACGAGACCCGCCTCCGAACCAAAGACTTCGAAGAAATATTTCAGACATTAAAACAATTGCCCCAAGCATAATTCCTGCAAAGGTCATTAATAAAATATCACGATTTACTATGTGTGACATCTCGTGCGCAACCACACCCTGCAACTCATCTCGATTTACAGTTCCTAATAATCCGGCGGTAACGGTGATAGCAGAATTTTCAGGTTTGATTCCCGTTGCAAAAGCATTTGGTGCAGGATCAGCAATTACATAAATTTTTGGCATATTGGGAAGGTTTGCTGCAATACGCATTTCCTCAACTACATTGTAAAGCTGCGGATGATCTTCTTTCTGAATTTCTTTCGCTCCACTTACTGAAAGCAGAATTTGACTGCCCGAGAAATAACTAATTACTGAAAGTATTCCCCAAAGAATAAGTGCTATAAATACTCCGAACAATCCTCCATTTTCCGGGGAATAAAAACTTCCGAAAGTATATCCAATCAGGATGAGAAGTAGTCCCATCCCGATAAAAATAAAAATTGATTTTCGTTTGTTTGCCTGAATCAGTTCCCACATCATAACGAGAAATATCCTGTATTAAGAAAAACTGACTTTAGGAACTTCTTTTTCTTTTTGATCTTCAACTTCAAAAAATTCTTCTTCTTTAAAGCTGAACATTCCGGCTACTATATTTGAAGGGAACATCTGAATTTTATTGTTATAAAATAACACCTGATCGTTATATGCCTGGCGTGCAAATGAAATTTTATTTTCTGTTGATGTTAACTCTTCCTGAAGTGCAAGAAAATTCTGATTGGCTTTCAAGTCAGGATAATTTTCAACTTGTACGCGAAGCTGACCAAGAGCGCCGCTTAACATTCCTTCGGCTGCAGCTTTTTCACCAACAGTATTTGCTTCCATTGCCTGGCTTCTGTATTTGGTTATATTCTCCATAATTTGTCGTTCGTGAGTCATATATCCTTTTACAGTTTCAATGAGATTGGGAATTAAATCGTGTCTTCTTTTTAGCTGAACATCAATCTGTGACCATGCGTTTTTTACACGATTACGCAATCCAATAAGTGAGTTGTACAGAGATACAAAATAAAATCCTATAACAACTATTATCACGATTAAGATAAGTAAAACTGTCATTGTGGTCTCCTTATTATTAAATGAACAATAAAACTAACTGCCAAACATATTTTTTAACAAATGCAAAACTTTATGATTACTATTAAAATTTTTATCAGATAACAAAGTATCCAGTTCACCTTTATCAAACCAAAGTCCGTGATCATTTTTACATTTATCTATGATTACTTTTGAATCACCAAACTCAACTTTTTCCATTTTCTTTTTACATATCGGACAACGATACTTTACTTCATTATTATTTTTTACTGATTTAAACCTGTTTGCTTCATCACTCTTAGAAAGAGTTCCTGTAAGAAGCTCTAGCTCACCGCTATCCAACCATATACCTTTACAAGATGGACAAAAATCAATCTCAACTTTATCAAGTTCTAAAATGACCATTGAATTTTTACAAACCGGGCATTGCATAATTTTAATAATTTGTTAATGTGAAAATGCAGAGAATAAATTAAATAAAAAATAACCAGATTATTTAATAGTTTTTGAATTCCACTAAAACCGTTTATAGATAAGTTAAATCATTAAATTTTATTTGCTTACAGATTCTAATTCTTTTATTTCCTCAGTTGTTAAATTCAAAGTATCAGCACGAAAAACACCATCAACCTGTTCTGCATTTCTTGCCCCAACGATTGCTCCTGTAACTGCAGGATTATTTAATACCCAGGCAATAGCAACTTCACCGGCATTTCTGTTGTATCTTCCGGCAATTTCTTTAAGCTTTTCAACTATTAAAAGATTTTTGGAAAGTTTTGGTTCATTAAAATCCGAACTTTTCTTTCTCCAATCATCTTCGGGCAGATTTGAAATTCTTTCTCTTGTCATTTTCCCGGTCAGCAAACCTGAGCCCATTGGTGAGTAAGCTATCACTCCAATATTTTCAGCCAGACAATAAGGTAATATCTCTTTTTCTACTCCCCTATTTATTAATGAGTATGGTGGCTGTAATGAAATAGTTGGTGCAAGTTTTTTTGCAATATTCATCTGAGTAACATTAAAATTGGATACGCCTACCCATCTAACTTTTTCCTGTTGCTGTAATGTTAACATCATATCCCATGCTTCATCAATTTCAGAATCATCGCTTAAAGGAGGCCAGTGAATTTGATAGAGATCAATAACATCAACTTTTAACCTTCTCAAACTATCTTCACACTCCTGCTGAATAGATTCCGCTTTAAGATTTCTAAAAACTTTTCCACTGCTATCCCATCTCAATCCGCATTTTGTAAAAACATATGGATTTTCTCCAGTCCAGGTTTCAAGTGCTTTGGCAACAACTTCTTCTGAGTGACCCATTCCATAAACGGCAGCAGTATCAATCCAATTAATGTTTTGCTCTAACGCTCTGTGTATTGCTTTGATTGATTGATCATCTTCTTGTGTTCCCCAGCCAAATTCCCATCCTGATCCACCGATTGCCCAGGCGCCAAAACCAATTGGAGTGATCATTAAATCGGACTTTCCTAATTGTTTTGTTATCATCGTTTTTCCTTTCCTTTTGATTATTACAATTTTTATTTACTAATAATCATATTTAGAATTTTTAAATATTTTTTTTCTGAGATAAACTAATACACTGCCAAAAATAAAAGATGCTGCTGCCAATATCAGCAAATATTTGGCGTCAGTAATTAATAATCCCGGTTTAAGCAAAGAGCTTTCAAAAAGTGATAAGAGTGCTAATAAAGTCAGAAGTATTGTCAAAAGAAAACTAAAAAAACTCAGCAATCTCATTACCATTTTCATATAATTTTAAAAACTCATTTAAAATTGATACCGCACAATTTTTCACTTAACTGCCAGAGTTGTTTTTGCAATTCTGTATTATAAGCCAGATCAGATGCTGGCTTTTCCTTTTTTTCATAAAAGAATTTACCGCTTATTCCCTCTACATCAGAATTTTCTGCAAGATAAATAATAGTTTCAGCTCCTTTTTTTGCACTTAACAAAGATCCTTTTGTAAGATAATATCCAATGTGTTTAATCCACGGCAATAATCCATTGTTCTTTGCAAACCTTGTTGCAACTCCGCCGGGATCAAGTGTATTGACTGTAATTTTAGTATTTGATAATCTATTTGACAGCTCAAGTGTAAACAAAACATTAGCTAATTTAGATCTGCCATATACAGCACTTCTAAAATATTCTTTTGGGTTCACTAATTGATCTATTGGCATATCCTTAACATTGTGCGCTGATGAAGAAACATTTATAATTCTTGCCGAAACTGAGTTCTTAAGCAAGTCCATTAAATAATAAGTAAGTAAAAAGTGTCCAAGATGATTTGTTGCAAACGTTAGTTCAATATCATCTTCACTTTTTAAATATTTATCAAATCGAGCGCCTGCATTGTTAATAAGTACGTCAATCCTACTGAAATTTTTTTTAATCTTTTCGGCTAATCTTTTTACGCTGTTTAACGAAGATAAATCACAATCAAAAAAAGAGGCGTTACTTCCGTACTTTTTTGTTATTCGATTAACTAATTCAAATCCTGCGCTTTTATTCCTTGCAACAAGTATTAATTCATTTCCGTGCTTGGCTAATTCAATTGCAGCAGCTCTTCCTATACCTGATGTAGCTCCTGTGATCAAACAAATTTTATTCATTTCATTTATTATTTAATTAGGATTAATATATTACTAACTGAAGTTACACATTACATTAAATAATGAATGTCATACCCGCTGCCATAGGCATCCCTTCGGTAGAAAGCGGTTATCCAATGTGAAAAAATAAACGAAAAATATATTCTCACATGCCTTACCGTCTGGCAGGCTTTCGTGGGTATGATAATATAAGACATTAAAATTCATTTTGCGTAACTTCAATAACTAAGTTAAAAATTAGGAATCAATTACGCCAATTAAATATTTAATTTAATTTGTGATTTGTTTTCTGTCCTTAGAATTTCGTTCCCAATTTAGCTCTAAATTTTTGTAGTTTTGAATTGCACATTTTTTGAATTTAGGAGTGACTATGTCTCAAGAAGTAAAACTTGGTGATAATCCCGATCTTAAAAAAGATTTTCCTGTTCCATCTTTTGAAGAATGGAAAAATCAGGTTATAAAAGACTTAAAAGGTGAACCATTCGAAAAACTTATCACAAAAACTTATGAAGAAATAAATCTTCATCCACTTTACACATCAAACGATATAAAAGATCTACTGCAAATAAATAATTTTCCTGGTTTCGAAAATTACCTTCGTGGTAATTCTGCATCAGGATTTAATGGGCGGGATTGGGAAATTGCACAAGAATACAATCAAGCATTACCCGAAGATTTGAATGAAGCTTTACGGTCTGATCTTAAGCGCGGATTGAATTCGATAAATATCGTTTTGGATAATCCGACTAAACTTGGAATAGATGCTGATCAATCTATAGCAGGAGAAGTTGGTAAACATGGTTTATCAATTTCCGGTGTCAGAAAAATGCAAGTGTTGTTTAAAGATATTGATTTGACAAATCAGCCAATAAATATTTCTGGTGGATTTTCAGCTCTTCCAACCACTCTTCTATTTACAGCTTATGCAAATGAAACAAGAACAAGTTTGATGAATATTAAAGGATCTATCACATCTGATCCTTATGATTATTTACTTTCAAAAGGTGAACTGCCAATTTCATTAAATCAGATTTTTAATGAGATGAAACTTGCAACTGAGTTGATGATCAAATCAAACTCAGCCATAAAAACAATTGGAGTTAGCAGTTTACCTTATAATAATGCTGGCGCAAATGCTGTTCAGGAATTAGCATTTACACTTGCAACTTCGGTTGAATATTTGGATGAAATGATTTCTCGTGGATTAAAAGTTGATGATGTAGCTAAAAGAATTAAATTCACTTTTGGAACTGGTTCGTTTTATTTTATGGAAGTTGCAAAACTTAGAGCAGCAAGAATGTTGTGGAGTACAATTCTTGAAGCTTATGGCGTTGCTGAAGAAAACAGGAAGATGTTTATTCATTGCAGAACTACTGAGTTCAATCAAACATATTTTGATCCTTATGTAAATATGCTGCGCACTACCACCGAAGCTTTTTCTGCAATTGTTGGCGGTGCAGATTCTATGCATACAAATCCATTTGATGAATCGTTTAATCCAGCCGATGATTTTTCAAGACGACTTGCACGTAATACTCAAATTATTTTAAAAGAAGAATCGCATCTTGATCAGGTTATTGATCCAGCTGGTGGATCTTTCTTTGTTGAAAAGTTAACTGATAATATTGCAAATGCCGCCTGGAAATTATTCCAAACAATTGAAGAAAAAGGTGGAATGTTAAAAGCAATTCAATCGGGATTTGTTCAGGAAGAAATCAGCAAAGTTGCAGATGCAAAGAAGAAAGATTTTGCGAAACGTAAATCAGTTCTAGTTGGAACAAATATGTATGCAAATCCAAAAGAAGAAATGATGGAGATTAAAAAACGGGATTTGGACGCGGTTTATAAAAAAAGAGTTGAGTACATTCAAAAGTATCGAATTACAGGAGAGGATAAAAAGCACGAGAGTATGCTGGATAAACTTCAGAAAATTGCGGATACTAAATCTTATGATTTAGTTGATGATGCCGTAGAAGCTTTTCTTGAAGGTGCTTCGCTTGGTGAAATATCAAGATCAATTCGTGCTTCTGCTGATAAAGGAATTACTGTTAAACCATTAACACAATTTCGTCTAGCAGAAATGTTTGAGGAATTAAGAATTGCATCTGAGAATTACAAAAAGAAAACCGGAAGCAAACCAAAAGTATTTCTTGCAACAATGGGTCCACTAAAACAATTTAAAGCCCGTGCAGATTTTTCAAGAGCTTTTTTTGAAGTTGGTGGATTTGAAATAATTTATCCAAATGGATTTGCTACAACTGATGAAGCAGTGAGTGCCGCTATTGAATCTAAAGCACAAGCAGTAGTTATTTGTTCAACTGATGACACTTATCCAGAACTTGTTCCAGCAATTGTAAAAGGGATTAAAGAAAAATCAAAAAATATAAAAGTAATTCTTGCTGGTTATCCAAAAGATCAGATTGAAGAACACAAAAAATCCGGGGTGGATGATTTTATTTATCTCGGCGCAGATACTCATAAAGTTCTTTCAACTTTATTAAATAAAATTATCACATTGAAATAAAAACCTTTGTCACGCTGAGCGAAGTCGAAGTGTGACCCATTGCTAAATAAATTGGATACACCGTCATCCTTCGATAAACTCAGGATGACACTGGAATATTAAAATAAATATTTTGTCACGTTGAGCCTGTCGAAACGTGACCTTTGCTCATATTAAAATACTAAACTGCCATCCTTCGACAAGCTCAGGATGGCATTGGAATTAAATCATTTTAAATAATTATGAAACCAAATTTCAAAAACATAAAACTAGATTTATCATCTAAACCAACCTCAAAAAAAGAGTGGGAAGAAAAGTTTAAACAGGAAACCGGAAAATCAGTTGAAGATTTTATCTGGGAAACGATGGAAAAAATTCCTGTTAAACCTCTTTACACAAAAGATGATATACAAAATCTAGATCACGTCGATTACCTATCTGGAATTCCTCCTTTTTTAAGAGGGCCTTACTCAACAATGTATGTTCAACGTCCGTGGACGGTGAGACAATACGCTGGATTTTCTACAGCGGAAGAGAGTAATGCTTTCTATCGAAGGAATCTTGCAGCTGGACAAATGGGATTATCGGTTGCATTCGATCTTGCAACGCATCGTGGTTACGATTCTGATCATCCAAGGGTTGTTGGTGATGTTGGCAAAGCTGGAGTTGCAATTGATTCAATTGCAGATATGAAAATTCTTTTTGATCAGATTCCACTTGATAAAATGTCTGTCTCAATGACGATGAACGGTGCAGTTCTTCCTGTACTTGCATTCTACATTGTTGCTGCAGAAGAGCAAGGTGTTAAACACGAGCAGCTTACTGGAACAATTCAGAATGATATTTTAAAAGAGTATATGGTTCGGAATACGTACATCTATCCACCTGAAATGTCTATGCGAATCATAGCTGATATTTTCAAGTTTACAGCCAAGAACATGCCTAAGTTTAACAGCATTTCTATTTCCGGTTACCATATGCAGGAAGCTGGTGCTACAGCCGATCTTGAAATGGCATACACTCTTGCTGATGGTTTGGAATATGTTCGTACCGGAATAAAAGCTGGAATGGACATCGATGAATTTGCACCTCGTCTTTCATTCTTCTGGGCGCAGGGAATGAATTATTTTATGGAAGTTGCAAAGATGCGTGCCGCAAGATTAATCTGGGCAAAAATGATTAAACAGTTTAATCCTAAAAATCCTAAATCGATGTCGTTAAGAACTCACTCACAAACTTCCGGCTGGAGTTTAGCTGAACAGGATCCATTTAACAACGTTGTGCGAACTTGTATTGAAGCTATGGCTGCCGCACTTGGTCATACACAATCACTTCATACAAATTCTTTGGATGAAGCAATTGCTTTACCAACAGATTTTTCTGCACG
>DAIRCT010000045.1:20886-24642 GCA_036796535.1 Ignavibacteriaceae bacterium | reverse complement strand
GAAAATTGGATACAACTTGGAAATAATCATACGGTTACTTTTACAAATTTATCCGCAGGAGATTATAATCTTAGAGTTATTGGATCTAATAATGATGGATTGTGGAATGATGAAGGCGCAAATTTGTTTATTCATGTTTCCCCGCCCTGGTGGAAAACCAATATTGCATTCGGAATTTATTTTATAGCGTTCTTCGGATTTTTATATGGAGTTAGACGAGTTGAAATTAATAGGCGTGAACAGAAGGCGCAGATTCGCGAATCTGCTTTACGCATAAAAGCTACAGAAGCTGAAAAGCGAACTTTAGAAATTGAGAACGAAAGAAAAACAAAAGAACTTGAGGAAGCAAGACAATTACAGCTTTCAATGCTGCCTAAAGAATTACCGCAGCTTCCAAATTTAGAAATTGCTGCCTTTATGCGAACTGCAACAGAAGTTGGCGGAGATTATTATGATTTTATGGTGCAGGATGACGGAGTTCTAAATGTGGCTTTTGGTGATGCAACAGGACACGGATTGCAAGCAGGTACCATGGTTACATTGATGAAAGGATTTTTTACTGCTGATTCATCAAAACTTGGGTTAAAAGATTTTATGTCGCATTGCAGTCGCGTAATTAAAGATATTAAGCTTGGCAGAATTTTGATGTCATTTAGTTATTTAAAAATTGATAGCAATAAACTTTCTATAACAAGTGCTGGTATGCCTCCAATTTATTATCATAACAAATCAAACAACCAGGTTGAAGAAATCATTATTAAAGGAATGCCTCTTGGTGCAATGCGAAATGCATCTTATAATATTTTAGAAAAAGAGATAGAAAGCGGCGATACAATTCTTCTTTTAACTGATGGGTTACCAGAACAGATGAATATAAATGAAGAAATGTTTGACTATTCAAGGGTAAAGAAAAGTTTTAATGATATTGCAGAATATTCACCCGATAAAATTATTGAAAAACTTGTTGAAGCAGGAGATGGCTGGATGAATGGAAGACAACAGGATGACGATATAACTTTTGTTGTAATAAGAGTTAAATAAATATCTAAAAGTTTATTTAATCTATAAAACAATATCTTAAATTATGTTATATTCCCGAAGTCTTAATCCGATTTAATTAACCAACTAACAATAGTCAGAAAGTATTTAGATGAAAGAAAATGTAAAACTGGAAATCAAGCTTCCCAACATTCCTGATGTTGAAATGGTTGCTATTGAAAGCTTACAAATTATGGGCAGGCATCTGGGAATTTCAGATGAAAAGATAAGCGAGGCAAAGATAATCGTTACCGAAGCTATCATAAATGCTCTTGAACATGCCGGCGATAGTAATCCTTATGTAAATGTTGAATTTGATATGGGTACTGAAAAGTTAATAATACTGGTAACAGATTTTGGACCGGGGTTTGAACCTGAAAAAGTAGAAGAACCCAAGATTGCGGATAAAATTCATAGCGCGCATAAGCGTGGCTGGGGTTTAAAACTTATGAAGTCTATGTCAGATGATCTGATTATTGAATCAGGCCCTAGTGGAACAAGAATAACAATTATAAAAAAATTAATCTAAGTGGAGAGATTTAATGAGCACAGAATTTAATTTAATTTCAGACTTACACGATAAAACTTTAATAATAAAAACCGAAGGATATATTAATAATATCGGCGGTGAAAAAATTGTACAGGAATTTTCTAAATACCCTGGTGTTAGCAAACTGATATTGAATCTTGAGAATTCAAAGGTTGTGAATTCAATTGGTATATCGCATCTGATTGAGGTGATTGAGAAACTAAGCCAATCCGATGGAAAGCTTGTTTTTACAAATCTTGATCCTACAATTGAAAAGACTTTTTCTATTATGGGATTATTTCAGTTTGCAGAAAAAGCAGATAATGTTGAAACAGCTTTAAATAGCTGAATCCTTTTTTAGTTTTCACTATGTTGTCACGGACTAATCTGTGACAACATAAATAATATCCATATAACTTTTGTTTGAGCAGCAAAAGTAATTATCCATTCACTATAAAAAGACAAAATTAAAGTGCTAAATAACAACCTTGTCGAAAAACTTGAATTGCAAGTTGAATCTTTTCAAGAAGGATTTGAAATTCTTTCAAAGTCCTTAAGTTTTCTTGAGATGGTAAAAAACTTTCTTCATATAATACGAGGAAATTTTATTGTCACAGAAATTTATTCCTTTCATAAATTATCGAATGATTTAAATTGGAGTAATATATCGTTAAAGAAAATTCCTGATGCTTCATATATTTCATTCCTTCACGAATCCCAAAGTCCTTCGATAAAATATTTTGAGGGTCAGAAAATTGAAGTTTCAATCACACTTCCCCTTGCAGATAAATCTTATTTAGGAATTCTAATTGGTCCTAAGTTAGACAAATCAGGATTTACAGATTTTGATAAAATTACTTTGCAAATACTGCTGCAGGTTTTCGATAGCGCTTACAAATCTTTTTTAAATCAGAAAAAAGAAAAGGCACTGATATTTGAGTTAAACGAAAGAGTTCTGCATCTAAACAATCTTATTGATGCCGGCATTGAGATTTCCAGATATGATAAAAAAAGTGATTTGTATGACCTTGCACTGCAGCGCATCAGCTCTATGACGAATGCTTCATCAGCATTGATTGAAATAGTAAAAAAATCTCAGAACAATCTTAAAAAATATATCGTTTTCCCTGCCGGAGTAGATCCGAATAAAATTCTTACCAGTAGATTTAAAATGGAATCTTCATTTGAGCATAATGATCGTTTGTACAAATTTGTTCTTTCTGAAAAGGAAACGCGTCACAATACAACTTCATTTAATGAATTAGATAAAATGCTTCTTGATGCAATTGCCAGACAGGTTCAGGTATCAATAGAAAATCAATTTTTAAATGATCAGGCAATTGAAAAAGAAAAAATGGAACAGGAATTAATTGTTGCGGCATCTATCCAACAAAAAATTCTGCCTGAATCATTACCAAAGATTAATAGCTATGATCTTGCCGGAATAAATATTCCCTCAAAAGAAGTGGGCGGAGATTATTATAACTGTGTTGATTTAGGTAATGGTAAATATGCTTTAATTATTGCAGATGTTGCCGGTAAAGGAATTGGCGCCGCACTTCTCGTTAGCACTTTAGATGCTGCGCTTTACTCTTATTTACAATTTGATATCCCCTTAACTGAAATGTCTGATAGATTAAATAAATTAATTTATAAGTCATCTCCTTCCGATAAATACATAACTTTTTTTATTGCAGTCTTAAATTCAACAACCGGTGAACTGGATGTTGTAAATGCCGGGCACAA
This sequence comes from Ignavibacteriaceae bacterium, assembly GCA_036796535.1. GTDB lineage: Bacteria > Bacteroidota > Ignavibacteria > Ignavibacteriales > Ignavibacteriaceae > IGN3. Next base: position 21,329 of record DAIRCT010000045.1, on the reverse strand, counting down.
TCCTATCTTTTTATTAAGAAAAAACGGTACACTTGAAAAACTTGATGCCGGTGGTGTTGGTTTGGGCATGTTTGATTTTGGAATCCCATTTGCCGGACAAAAAACAATTATAAATCCGGGTGATAAACTATTCTTATACACCGATGGAATTCCTGAAGCAATGAATGAAAAAGAAGAAGAATATTCTGATGAAAAAATGATAAACTTCTTCCAGGCCAACTCACATATTTCTTCTCAAGAATTTATAAATGCCTTAGTTAATGATTTAAAAAGTCATACGGGCACAGCACCGCAAAGCGATGATATTACAGTAATGATTCTTAAAAGAAATTGAATATGTAAATGTCAATGCGAGTGAGCCTGCCTGTTGAGAGTGTTACAGAAGTCTAATCGGTGTCATTTCGAACGAAGAGAGAAATCTGTTTCCTTTGTAGTTTAAGATT